>CANHKH010000074.1 GCA_947460165.1 Comamonadaceae bacterium | reverse complement strand
CCACCACCACGCGCTTGACTTCATAAAGAATGCGCTCCATCAGCTGGGCCGTGTCGGCATTCACGGGGCTGCGGGGGGTGGCGGCGGAAAAAGGCGGGTGTGTGTCCATGCGCTCTCCAGGCGGGTTCAGGGGGAAATTAAAACGGTGGCAGTCCCACGGCCGAGGCCGCGTTTTCAATGGGCACGGCAAAGCCAATGCCTATGAAGGTGCGCTGCGATGAGGGGTTGTAAATGGCAGTCACGATGCCCACCACCTGGCCGTCCATGGTCACCAGCGGCCCGCCCGAGTTGCCCGGGTTGGCAGCGGCGTCAAATTGAATGAGGTTGGTCATTTCCTGCTTGCCTTCGGGCGAGCGAAACGAGCGGCGCAGGCCGGAGATGACCCCGGCCGAGGCCGAGGGACCTATGCCAAAGGGAAAGCCCACGGCCAGCACCTGGTCGCCAGGGGCCAAGTCTTTGGTCGAGCGCATGGTGGCGGCGATCATGTCGTCCGGTATTTTGTGCGCCTGCAGCACGGCCAGGTCGTTTTCGGGCTGCACGCTGATCACGCTGGCGGTGCTTTCCATGCCGTCGGCAAACTCAATGCGGATGGTGGGCGCGCCTTGCACCACATGCAAGTTGGTCAAGATGATGCCCTTGTCCACAATCACCACGCCAGTGCCTACGCTGCGCTGCTCTTCCTTGCCTTCTTTGTCCAGACCCATGCCCATCACGCGCACCACCGAGGGGCGAATGGCCTCATAGGCTCGGCTGGCCGCCGAGGGCAGGACTTGGGTTTCCAGGGTGTTGAGCACCGCCGCGTCTATGTCTTTTTGCGTCAGAGCCCGTGGCTGTTGGCTGAGCATCAGGCCTTGCGTCAGCGCCATGGACAGGGCCATGAGCGCGATCACCGCCCACAGCAGGCGGTGGTCTGTCCAGTCAAGGCGCTTGAGTTGAGCGCGCCATCGACGCAGACGCGAGGCGCTTGGAGGGGCTGGCTTGGGCGCGCCAGAGGCCACGGCCGGTCCCTCTGGCATGGCCGCACGGGCCTGTGCCAGCGGCGGGGCTGGCTGGCCTGAAGAGGGTGCGCCAGGCCGGCGCGAGCTGCTGTAAAGAGAAGGCCTTTTCATGGAGTCACCTCGTCACGGCGGCAGGGAGCAGGCTGACTCAGCAACGCGGGCTTGTCAGTCAACGAAATGTCACGTTAGCACGTTCATGGCTGTTTTGCACAGATGCGGGGCCAGCGCCTTGCGGCATGATCCACGCCATGACCTGGATAGACACCCATTGCCACCTGGACGCGCCCGAACTGGCCCACGACGTGGCCGCCGTGCGCGACCGAGCGCGCCAGGCCGGTGTTCAGCATTGCGTGATACCGGCCGTGGCGGTGGCCCACTTTGGCGCAGTGCGGGATCTGGCCTATCGCTTTGGTGACAGCTACGCCCTGGGCATACACCCTTTGTGCGCGCCCCAGGCGGGTGCGCAAGACCTGGCCGAGCTGGAGCGGGCCTTGGCCGAGCAGGCGAGCGACCCGCGTTTGGTGGCCGTGGGCGAGATAGGCCTGGATTTTTTTGTTCCCGAGCTCAAGACCCCCGCCATGCGCGCGCACCAAGAGGTCATTTACCGCGCCCAGCTGCGCCTGGCCAGCCGCCATGGCCTGCCGGTGATTCTTCATGTGCGGCGTTCGGCCGACCGGCTGCTCAAGCACCTGCGCGAGCTGTGCCCACCTGGCGGTTGGCGCGGCGTGGCCCATGCGTTCAATGGCAGCGTGCAGCAGGCCCAGGCCTTGGTGGCGCTGGGCTTCAAACTCGGCTTTGGCGGCGCGCTCACCTTTGAGGCTGCCCGCCAGTTGCGCTTGTTGGCCAGCACCCTCCCCTTGGACGCCTTGGTGCTGGAAACCGACTCTCCTGACATCCCGCCCTGGTGGCTCTATCGCACGGCGGCCCAGCGCGCCCAAGGCCAGCCCCAGGGGCGCAACGAGCCCATGGAGCTGCCGCGCATCGCCGCTGAGTTGGCCAAGCTGCGTGGCCTGTCCTTGGACGCATTGGCGGCTCAGCTGGCCGACAATGCCATTTTTGCGCTCCCCAAGCTGGCCGCGCTGCTGGCGCCAGCGGCTGACCCTGAAAGCGCCTTGCGGCTCAGACCTTGATGTTTCGCCGCAGCCTGGCCTTGTTGTTTGCTTAGAAAGACCCCGCCCATGGGCAGTCCCATTTCCCCGCTGGCCTTGCCCGAGGTCAGTTTTTCCGACGACGGCGAGGTGCGCCACTTGCACCTGGGCTCGCCTTGGATACAGGGCTCCATGCGGATCAAGTCGCCTTTTGACCTGGAGCTGGAGTACGTGCAGCGCATGATGGCCTGGCTGCTGTTTCGCGATCCGGACACGGTGGCGGGCCTCAGGGCCATGCAACTGGGCCTGGGCGCGGGCGCGCTGAGCAAGTTTTGCTTTAAAAAACTCAAAATGCACACCACTGCGGTGGAGCTCAACCCGCAGGTGCTGCAAGCCTGCCGCCTGTGGTTCAAGCTGCCGCCTGACAGCGAGCGCCTGCAGGTGCTGCTGGCCGATGCGGGCCGCGAAATTCAGCATGACCGGCACCAGGGCACGGTCGATGCGCTGCAGGTGGACCTGTACGACCAAGACGCGGCCGCGCCGGTGTTGGACAGCGAGGCTTTTTACAGCGATTGCCGGCGCTTGCTCACCGACGAGGGGGTGATGACGGTCAACCTCTTTGGCCGCCACGCCAGCTTTGAGCGCTCCATTGAGCAGATGGTGGCGGCCTTTGGCGAGCAGGCGGTTTGGACTTTCAGCCCCACCCGCGAGGGCAACACCGTGGTGTTGGCCCAAGGCCAGGCCAGCCGACCCGAGCGCCCTGTCTTGGTGCGCCGGGCCGAAGCCATTGCTTCACGTTGGGGCTTGCCTGCCCCCAAATGGCTGCGGCTGCTCAAACCCAGGCACGCCTCTGGAGGGTGAATGCCCGCGCCAGCTCATAGGTGTAAGCCACATGCCAGATTGGCCATTTGTGAAGGCACAATCCGATTGTTTTCAACTTATTGCTGGGAGACCACACCGTGCAGATCAAGAGTCAAAAAGACTTTTTCTCCGGTCTCATGTTCATGGCCGTGGGCGTTGCCTTCGCCTGGGGTGCGACCACTTACAAACTGGGCACAGGCGCGCGCATGGGGCCGGGCTACTTTCCCATGCTGCTGGGCGTGCTGCTGGCCGTGTTGGGCACCATCGTGACCTTCAAAGCCCTGGTGGTGGAGGCCGTGGACGGTGACAAGATTGGCAAATGGGCCTGGAAACCTTTGACTTTCATCATTGCGTCCAATTTGATTTTTGGCGTTTGCCTGGGCGGTTTGCCCTCCATTGGCCTCAAGCCACTGGGCTTGATGGTTGGCATTTATGCCCTGACCTTCGTGGCCAGCATGGCTGAGGCTGGCTGGAAGGTCAAGGACACCTTTTTGCTGTCTACCTTTTTGGCCTTTTTGAGCTACCTGGCCTTCATCAAATTGCTCAGACTGCAATTTCCCGTTTGGCCCGCTTACTTCACCGCCTGACCCCGGTCAACAGGACACAAGAACATGGATCTGATTGCAAATCTCTCTCTGGGTTTTGGCGTGGCTTTCACGCCCATCAACCTGCTTTATGCCTTGATTGGCTGCGTGTTGGGCACCCTCATCGGCGTGTTGCCCGGCATTGGCCCGGTGGCCACCATCGCCATGCTGCTGCCCGCCACCTACGCCTTGCCGCCGGTGTCTGCGCTCATCATGCTGGCTGGTATTTACTACGGCGCGCAATACGGCGGCTCGACCACGGCCATTTTGGTTAACTTGCCGGGGGAGTCTTCCTCGGTGGTGACGGTGATTGACGGCTACCAAATGGCCCGCAAAGGCCGAGCGGGCCCGGCGCTGGCAGCAGCCGGCTTGGGTTCCTTTTTTGCCGGTTGCGTGGGCACCTTGATTTTGGCTGCCTTTGCCGCGCCGCTGACTGAGGTCGCCTTCAAGTTCGGTCCTGCCGAGTACTTCTCGCTGATGGTGCTGGGCTTGATCGGTGCCGTGGTGCTGGCCTCGGGCTCGCTGATCAAGGCCGTGTGCATGATTTTGCTGGGCTTGTTGCTCGGCCTGGTGGGCACCGACGTGAACTCCGGCGTGGCGCGTTTTAGCTTTGGCGTGCCTGAGTTGACCGACGGCATTGGTTTTATTGTGATTGCCATGGGCGTGTTCGGCTACGGCGAGATCATCATGAACCTGGGCAAGGACGAGACCGACCGCGAGGTCTTCACGGCCAAGGTCACCGGCCTCATGCCCACCCGCGAAGACTTCACCAACATGATTCCTGCGGTCCTGCGGGGCACGGCCATTGGATCCATATTGGGCATTTTGCCTGGCGGTGGTGCCTTGTTGGCGGCATTTGCGGCTTACACCATTGAGAAAAAGACCAAGCTTCGTGCGGGCGAAGTGCCTTTCGGTCAAGGCAACATCCGCGGCGTGGCGGCGCCCGAGTCGGCCAACAATGCGGGCTCGCAAACTTCGTTCATTCCCTTGCTGACCCTGGGCATTCCCCCCAACGCCGTGATGGCGCTGATGGTGGGTGCCATGACCATCCACAATATCCAACCCGGCCCGCAGGTGATGACCAGCAACCCCGAGCTGTTCTGGGGACTGATTGCCTCCATGTGGATTGGCAACGCCATGCTGGTGATCCTGAACCTGCCCTTGATTGGCATGTGGATCAAGCTGCTGTCTGTGCCCTACCGCTGGCTGTTCCCGGCCATTGTGTTGTTTTGTGCCATTGGTGTGTACTCCACCAACAACAACACCTTTGACATTTGGATGGTGGCGATTTTCGGCGTGATTGGCTACCTCTTCATCAAACTCGGGGCCGAGCCTGCGCCTTTGCTCTTGGGATTTATTTTGGGTCCCATGATGGAAGAAAACCTGCGCCGCGCCATGCTGCTGTCTCGCGGCGACTGGAGCGTGTTTGTCACCCGTCCGTTGTCGGCCAGCTTGCTGGCGGTCGCTGCCTTGCTGCTGGTCATTGTGATGCTGCCAGCGATCAAGAGCAAACGTGAAGAGGCTTTTGTCGAAGAGTGATTCATGTCGATTTCGGCCAAAAAGGCGCCTTCGGGCGCCTTTTTGCATGTCCCAACAGCCCGACACCTGGCCTTGATGCAGTTTGGTTTGAAGGCCCTGAGACAATGATGCGATGAGCACGCCATTGACCCAGACCCATGTCGCGGGCAGCGGCCGTGCCGCCGGCCTGGGCTTGGCGGCTTTGGGCGCCATCGCTTTCAGTGGCAAGGCCATCATTGTCAAACTGGCTTATCGCCACGGCGTGGACGCGGTCACGCTCATCATGTTTCGCATGCTGTTTGCCCTGCCTTTTTTTGTGGCCATGGCCTGGTGGGCTGGCCGCGGCCAAGCGCGCCTGAGCCGCCGTGACCAATTGAGCGTGGTGTTTTTGGGCGTGGTGGGCTACTACCTGTCTAGTTTTTTGGATTTTTTGGGCTTGCAGTACATCTCGGCGTCTTTGGAACGCTTGATCCTGTACCTCAACCCCACCTTGGTGCTGATCTTGGGCCTGCTGTTTTTCAAGCGCCGCATCACCGGCTGGCAGATCTTGGGCCTGTCTCTGAGTTACGCCGGCGTGGTGCTGGTGTTTGCGCACGAGATACAGCTGCAAGGCCAGCACGCCGTGCTGGGCGCGGCCCTGGTTTTTGCCAGCGTGCTGAGCTATGCCGTTTACCTGGTCTACAGCGGTGAGTTGGTGCAGCGCCTGGGCTCTTTGCGGCTGGTGGGCCTGGCCACCTCGGTGGCTTGCCTGTGTTGTGTGCTGCAGTTCATCGTGCTGCGGCCCCTCTCGGCGGCGATGGTGGGGCCCGAGGTCTTGGGTTTGTCTCTGATCAATGCCTTGGTGTGCACTGTCGCGCCCGTGCTCATGATCATGATGGCCATGGAGCGCTTGGGACCGGCGCTGGTGTCGCAGGTCGGCATGATAGGGCCCCTCTCGACCATGATGATGGGGGCCTTGCTGCTGGGCGAGCCCTTGACGCCATGGGTGTTGGGCGGGACGGTCTTGGTGCTGGCGGGTATTTATGTGTTCACCCGGAGCAAGGCGACGCCCTTGCCCGATTGACAGGCATTTCAACAGGCAATTTGGAGAAATTTCATGGATTTAGGCATTGCAGGCAAGTGGGCGCTGGTGTGCGGCGCGAGCAAGGGTTTGGGCCATGGCTGCGCGCAGGCCTTGGTCAAAGAAGGGGTGAATGTGCTCATCGTTGCGCGGGGCGCAGAGGCGCTCCAGAACGCCGCTGGTCAACTTCAAACCCAGGCCAGTGCCGGCGCGCAGGTGCAGGCGCTGGCCGCCGACATCACCAGCAGCGCGGGCCGCGCCATGGTGTTTGCGCTGAGAAAAGAGTTTGACATCGTGGTCACCAACGCGGGCGGGCCGCCCCCGGGCGACTTCAGGCAATGGGACCGCGACACCTGGATCAAGGCCATGGACGCCAATATGCTCACGCCCATTGAGCTGATCAAGGCCACGGTGGATGGCATGGCCGCGCGTGGCTTTGGCCGCATCGTCAACATCACCTCCAGCGCCGTGAAGGCGCCGATTGATATTTTGGGCCTGTCCAACGGCGCCCGTTCGGGTCTCACGGGTTTTGTGGCGGGGCTGGCGCGCAGCAAAATTGCGGCGCAAGGCGTGACGGTGAACAACTTGATGCCCGGTGCGTTTTACACCGACCGCCTCAAAAGCAACTTTGCCACCAACGCCGAGAAAAGCGGCCAAAGCGTGGACCAGGTGACCGACGCCCGCCGCAAGTCCGTGCCCGCCCAGCGCTTTGGCACGCCCGAGGAGTTTGGCCAGTTCTGCGCTTTCTTGTGCAGCCAGCAGGCGAGCTACTTCACGGGCCAAAATGTGTTGCTCGACGGCGGGGCCTACCCAGGGACTTTCTGAGCGCTTGCGGGTTTTTGGGGGTGTGCCGTGCCAGCGGCTCAGCGCTTGGAAGACACCACAATCCCACCCACAATGAGCACAAAAGCCAGCAGGTGGTACAGGCGCGGCGCCTCATTGAGAAAATACGTGGACATGAGGGCGGCAAACAGCGGCGTGAGGTTGGCAAAAAACCCCGCCAGCTGCGGCCCCACGCGTTGGATGCCCGCGCCCCAGCAGCGGTAGGACACCACCGCCGGACCCACGGCAATAAATGCAATGGCGGCGGCCACCGGCCAGCTCCAGGCGATGTGTGCCGGCGTGAGCGCCCATTCGGCCCCGGCAAACAAGGCCGACCAGCCCAGGCCAAACAAGACCTGGCCCATCAAAAAAGCCGCCCAGTCGCCGCGCAACTCGGCCGGCTCCACGGGCCGCGCCAGCATCCAGCTGTAGACCGCCCAGGCCATGGTGGCCAGCAGCACGTAGCCGTCGCCAGGCACCAGCCGGAACTGCGTCAACACCTCCCACTCGCCCCGGCTGAGCACCAGCACCACGCCAGCGATGGACAGCAAGGCGCCAGCGATTTGCCGGCCGCGCACGGGCTCGGCGTGGAACAAGCGGCCCATGATCAGCATCCACACCGGCATGGAGGACGCCACCAGCGTGACGTTGATGGGCGTGGAGGTTTGCAAGGCCAGGTACTGCAGCGTGTTGTAGGCGCCAATGCTGAGCAGGCCCAGCACCGCCATGCGCCGCCACAGCGGCCACAGCACGCTGCCCGGTCTAAGCACGCGGTGCGCCAGTGGCAGCAAAATCAAAAAAGCCAGGGCCCAGCGCAGCAGGTTCAGCGTCATGGGCGGCACCTGCTCGTGGATCCACCGGCCCACCATGGAATTGCCAGCCCACAGCAGGGGTGGCAGGGTGAGCAAGACCAAGGTGGAGGGTGACAGGCGTGCAGACATGGCAGGACTGTAGCGACTTCGTCACTGTTTGGTTCTTGCGTGCTCGTTTCTTAGTCGCGATGGCGTCCGGCGAGCCGGGCCGTTTCGTGTCACCATCGCGGCTGTCGCAGCGCTGTGAGCCTGAAGGCAAGCCCATTCCATTCAAAACAGGAGATCGAAAAAATGAGTCCAATGACAAGCAAGCTGGTGCGCATTGAGCAGTTCGGCGGCCCCGAGCAAATGAAACTGGTGGACGCCCCCGTGGGCGAGCCCGGGCCTGGTGAGATTCGCATTCGCCACAAGGCCGTGGGCCTGAATTACATCGACGTCTACCAGCGCACAGGCATGTATGCCATGCCCTTGCCGCTGAGCATGGGCATGGAAGCCTCTGGCGTGGTTGAAGCCGTGGGCGAGGGCGTGACGCACCTGCAAGTGGGCGACCGCGCGGCCTACGCCAGCCAGCCGCCCGGCAGCTATTGCGAGGCCCGCGTCATGCCCGCGCGCACGGTATGCAAGTTGCCAGACGCCATTTCTTTTGAAACCGGTGCCGCCATGATGCTCAAGGGCATCACCGCGCACTACCTGCTGCGCCGCACCTTGCCGCAGGCGGGCTTGCAGGCGGGCGACTTTGTGCTCTTTCATGCGGCCGCTGGCGGCGTGGGCCTGATCGCTTGCCAAATGGCGCGCGCCCTGGGCTTGCAGCTCATTGGCACGGCCGGCTCGGATGAAAAATGCGCCATGGCCAAGGCCCATGGTGCCAGCCACGTCATCAACTACGCCAAAGAAGACTTTGTCGCCCGCGTCAAAGACATCACAGGCGGCCAAGGCGTCAAGGTGGTGTATGACTCGGTGGGGGCCGACACCTTCATGAAGTCGCTGGACTGCTTGCGCCCTTTTGGTTTGATTGCCAACTTTGGCAACGCCTCGGGCAAGGTGCCGCCCTTTGACATCAATGTGCTGGCCGGCAAGGGCTCCTTGTACGCCACCCGCCCCACCTTGTTCACCCACTTGGCCACGCGCGAGGCCAGCCAGTCGATTGCCGACGAGTTGTTTGCCATGGTCGCCAGCGGGCAAGTGAAGATACAGATAGACCAGCAATACGCCTTGGCCGATGTGGCAAACGCCCACCGCGACCTCGAAGCGCGCAAGACCACGGGCTGCACCATCCTCATTCCATGATCCATCCATGAGCGAGCGGGGCTTGTCGCCCCAGTGGCTGCAGCGCCTGGCCCTTCAGGCCCGGCAGCCACCGCCGCGCCCCAGGCTGGCGCTGTGCTGGCGCGGCCAGGCCGTGGGCTCGGTGCAGCCCGAGTGGCTCAGCCTCCTGGCCGAGGCGGGCGGCAGCCGGTTTTTTGAAGTCTCATCCACCCCAGTGCACTGCACGGCAGTGGACTCGGCAGGTTTGGCCGAGCTGGCGCAATTGATGCGCCAGGCGCAGCTGGCCGGGCCATGGCGCAATGAGCTCTTGTCGGTGGTCAATGACGAGGGCCGCGAACTTGGCCAGATTGAGCGCGCTGCGGTGCGCCCGCTGGGCTTGCAGACCCAGGCGGTGCACCTGGTGGGCCAGTGCCCCGATGGGTCTGTGTGGGTGCAGCAGCGCGCCCTGGACAAGCCCAATGACCCGGGCCTGCACGACACGCTGATGGGCGGCATGGTCAGTGCGAATGACGGCCTGGCAGGTGCCTTGGCCCGCGAGACCTGGGAGGAAGCCGGCTTGCACCTGAGCCAGCTGCAGCAGCTGCGCTTGGGAGGCAGCCTGTCGGTGCAGCAGCCCACTGTGGATGCGGGCGGCATGGGCTATATGCGCGAGACCTTGCATTGGTATGCGTGCACCGTGCCCGAGGGCGTCGTGCCTTGCAACCAAGACGGCGAGGTCCATGCCTTTGAGCGCTTGCATCCCTCAGAGCTGGTGCAGCGCTTGGAAGAGGGGCGCTTTACCTTGGAGGCGGCCTTGGTGCTGGCTGCGTTCTTGGGCGGCCTGTCGGCCTGAGCTTGTCTTGGCTCCCTCGCTCCTTTGGGAAAAAGGGAACGCGTGAGGCAAGGCTGGTGCTGCGCGATGCCCCCACCCCGGCCCTCCCCCAGAGGGGGAGGGAGCAATTCGGGGAGTTTTGTCCTGCTCCCTCCACCCTCTGGGGGGAGGGCTGGGGAGGGGGGCACGCGTGAGGCAAAGAGGGTGCATCGCGATGCGCCACCCCAGCCCCAGAGCGGGGAGGGAGCAATTCGGGGATTCCCCCGGGCAGTCCGATCAAGCCGCTGCCGCCACCCGCACAGACATGGCGCCTATTCCTTGGATGCGCGCATGCAGCGTGTCGCCGGCCACGATGGGCCCCACGCCCTGCGGCGTGCCCGTGATCAACACATCACCCGGGTGCAAGGTGTAAAAGCTGGACGCAAACACAATGAGCTCGGCCACCCCCAAAATCAATTCACGGGTGTTGGCCTGCTGCCTGAGTTCATCGCCCACATGCAAGGACAACTCCAGCGCGCTCGGGTCGCCCAGCTCGTCGGCTGTGACCAGGCAAGGCCCCAGCACGGTGTAGGTGTCTGGCGACTTGCGCAGGCTGCGCTCCTCAGGGCCTCTGAGCGTGATGTCCAGGCCAATGCAATAACCTGCCACATGCGAGAGGGCATCTTGCAATGGGATGGCCCGTCCGGCCTT
>CANHKH010000073.1 GCA_947460165.1 Comamonadaceae bacterium | reverse complement strand
TTGGCTGAAAGCATTGAGGGGCCTGTGCAGGCTTTTGACGCCCAGCGCTACGGCCCGGTCTTGGCCGGCGGCCTGGACCCTGAGCGGGCCGACGAACTGGTCACGCGTCTGATGCAGGCGAGCTCGCCCGTGGTGGTGACCACCTACTTGGGCCGCAAGGCCGAGGCTGTGAAGGCGCTGGAAGACTTGGCTTTGCTCTGCGGCATACGGGTGGTCGAATTCATGCCCAGCCACTTGGCCATGTCGCGCAGCCACCCGTGTTTTGCAGGCTTTGATCCGAGCAAGGCACTGGCCGGTGCAGACCTCGGGCTGCTGCTGGACGTGGACGTGCCCTGGCTGCCCAAGTTCGTGCAGCCCGAGCCGCAAACCTGGTGGGCGCAGGTGGACGTGGACCCCATCAAACAAGATTTCCCCATGTGGGGCTTTGCCACCGACTGGCGCGCGCAAGGCGACTGCGCCACCGTGCTGCGACAACTCGCCGCCCGCGTGCGCGAGCGGGCCGACGATGCCTTTGAGTCCCAAGTGGCCGCCCGCATCGCCAGCTGGGGCGCAGCGCGCACGGCGCGCCGCCAGGCTGTCGAAGCGGCTGCCGCCTCGCCCGGTCAAGTGGGCGCCTTGTCGGCCGCCCATGTGTGCGCGGCATTGGGTCGGGCTTTGGACGCCCACGACATTGTGGTCAGCGAAGCGGTGCGCAATTCACCGGCCGTGCTCACGCAAATTCCCCGCAGCGAGCCGCTCACCTTGCTCTGCGGCGCGGGTGGCGGTTTGGGTTACGGCGGCGGCATGGCCATGGGCGCGCGCTTGGCTTGCCCCAACAGGCGGGTGGTGCATGTGGTGGGCGACGGCGGCTTTCACTTCAGCACACCCACCTCGGTCTACGCCACCGCACAAAGCTATGGCTTGCCGGTGTTCACCGTGGTGCTGGACAACGGTGGCTGGCAAGCGGTCAAAGAAGCCGTGCTGCGGGTCTACCCCGACGGCGAGGCGGCGCAGGCCGATGAATTCCAATCCCGCTTGCAAGGGGCGCAGCGGCGCTTTGAAAAAGTGGCCGAAGCCTTTGGCGGCCACGGCGAGTACCTGGACGATCCCGCGCAGGTCGATGCTGCCATTGCCCGATGCCTGCAAGCCATTGACGCAGGCCGCAGCGCGGTGCTCAACGTGCAACTGGGTTTGCAGTAAACATTTCCACTCTTGAGGAGACGCTCATGTTGAAAAGAAGACAGCTCGCTGGCCTGCTGGCCTCGACCGCCACCTTGTTGGCCGCCACCGTGCCACAGTCGGTGTTGGCCCAGGCTTGGCCCAACAAACCCGTGACCATTGTGGTGGGCTACGCCGCAGGCGGCGGTGTGGACTACACCGCCCGCATCGTGGCTGAAAAACTGCCCGCCCTGATTGGCCAGCCCGTGGTGGTGGAAAACCGGCCCAGCGTGGGCGCGGTGGTGGGCTCGGCCTATGTGGCCAAGGCCAAGCCCGACGGCTACACCCTCATGATGGGCGCACCCGGGCCGGTGATTTTCAACCACGCCATGAGCAACAACTTGCCCTATGGGCCCAACGACTTTGCGGCCATCTCCTGGGTCAGCAACTCGCCCCTGGTCCTCTTGGTCAATGCCAACAACCCGGCCAACACGGTGCAAGAGCTCGCCGCGCAAGCCCGCGCCAACCCCGAAAAATCCAACTACGCCGCCAGCTCCGCGTCTTTTCAGCTCATCACCGAGCTGTTCAACCGCCGCGCCAACGCCAAGTTCACCCACATCCCTTACAAAGGCGCGAACGAATCGGTGATGGCGGTGATGACGGGCGACGTCACCATGACTTTGGCCGACGCCGGCCCGGCTTCGACTGGCTTGCAAAGCGGCCGCGTCAAGGCCTTGGCCGTGACCAGCGGCGAGCGGCTCAAGCAATTGCCCAACGTGCCCACCTTGGCCGAGCTGGGGGTGGACTTGAAGGTGTCGCTGTGGATTGGCCTGCTGGCCCCCCAAGGCACGCCGGCCGACATCATCAAAAAGCTGGAAGACGCGGTGGTCAAAATTGTCGCCATGCCCGATGTGCGAGCCAAGCTCGAAGCCAAGTCCGTGGTGGCGCAAGCCACCAGCTCACAGGACTTTGCCCGTCAAATTGCCGCAGAAATTCCCATGTGGCGCCAGGTGGCGGTGGACAACAACATCAAAGGCAATTGAGGGTGTGAGGACTGCAGGGCAGGGGGCCAGCCCCCTGCCAATGCAAGGCATGATGAAAGCCTGCCCAGCGGGCAGGCCAGTTCCTTCGCATCAAGCGGCTTGGGCCACCCGCTCGCTCAAGTAGGCCAGGGCTTCTTCCACCTGGTCAATCAGCACCAGGCACAAATCGCCTGGCTGCAGACGCTCCAGCGCATGGTCAATGGCGCTGAACTCACCGCGAATCTCGGTGGTGTAGCGTGTGCGTGCAGCGCCCTCCAAGCCCTCGCGCAGCAAGGCCATGACCTCGCCGTCGGCGCGGCCGCGTTGGGCAGCGTCTTGGTAAAGGATGACAGAGTCAAAGGCGCTGCCCAAAATTTGCGTTTGCTCGCGAATGTCTTGATCCCGCCTGTCGCCAGCGCCAGAGATGACCACCGAGCGCAGCTTGGCGGGCATGCTTTCTATGGCCCCGACCAAGGCGCGCATGGCGTCAGGGTTGTGGCCGTAGTCGGCAATCAAGGTGGCGCCCTTGTAGTTCATGACGTTAAATCGCCCAGGGGCGTTTTGGGAGTCGCTGGCAAAGCTGGCCAAACCGCGCCTGACGGCGTCCCAGCTCAGGTCTGAGGCCCAGGCCGCCGCCACCGCCGCCATCACGTTGTCCATTTGAAAACCTATGCTGCCGCCGCGGGTGAGCGGAATGTCACGCAAGGGCAGGCTCTCGCGCCAAGACCCTTCTTTGACCACCACGGCGTCGCCGTCCACAAAGACCGTGCGCCCGCCCTGGGCGCTGTGCGTGGTCATCACGGGGTGGTTGCGGTCGGCGGCAAAGTAAATCACCTTGCCCGGGCAGACCTTGGCCAGGGCCGCCGCCACCGGGTCGGCCGCGTTGAGCACAGCGTAGCCTTCATCGGCCACGTTTTGCACGATCACGCCTTTGAGCTGGGCCAGTTGTTCAACGGTGTCAATGAAGTTCATGCCCAGGTGGTCGCCCGCGCCTATGTTGGTGACCACGGCCACACTGCAGCGATCAAAGCCAAGGCCCTCGCGCAGCATGCCGCCGCGCGCGGTTTCAAACACGGCGGCGTCCACGTCCGGGTGCAAAAGCACGTTGCGGGCACTGCGCGGGCCACTGCAGTCGCCGCTGTCGGTTTGGCGTCCGTTGACGTAAACGCCATCGGTGTTGGTCATGCCCACGCGCAAGCCGGTGCTGGCAAACAAGTGGGCTATCAGCCGGGTGACCGTGGTCTTGCCATTGGTGCCGGTGACCGCCACCACAGGGATGCGACCGTCTTCGCCGGCGGCAAACAAGTCGCGGATCATGGCTTCGCTCACGTTGCGGCCTTTGCCGTAAGAGGGGGTGAGGTGCATGCGCAGGCCGGGCGCGGCGTTGACCTCGACCACACCGCCGTTTTGCTCTTCCAGCGGCCTGAGTACGCTTTCGCACACCACGTCCACGCCGCAAATGTGCAGGCCCACCATTTGGGCGGCGGCCACGGCGCTGGCGGCCACCTCGGGATGCACGTCATCGGTCACGTCGGTGGCAGTGCCGCCCGTGCTCAAGTTGGCGTTGTTGCGCAAGACCACGCGGCGGCCTTTGTCGGGCACGGCGTCAGCGTCCAAGTCTTGCACGGCCAGCCGCGCCAAGGCAATGTCGTCCAGCCGCATTTTGGTCAGTGAGGTGGCGTGGCCGTCGCCACGGCGGGGGTCGGCGTTGACCTGGTCGACCAACTGACGCACCGTGCGCTTGCCGTCGCCAATGACATGGGGCGGGTCCCGCCTGGCTGCAGCCACCAAACGGTTGCCCACCACCAGCAAGCGAAAGTCTGAGCCGGGCAAAAATTTCTCGACCATCACCTCGCCGTGGTCGGCAGCCGCGCGGTAAGCAATGTCCAGGTGCTCGCGGGTGGCAATGTTCACCGTCACGCCTTTGCCTTGGTTGCCGTCTTGCGGCTTGAGCACCACAGGCAAACCCACCTCCAGCGCCGCTTGCCAGGCCTCGTCGGGGGTGGCCACGGGGCGGCCCATGGGCACCGGCACGCCAGCGGCGGCCAGCAGTTTTTTGGTGAGGTCTTTGTCTTGGGCAATGGATTCGGACACTGCACTGGTCGAGTCCACCTCGGCTGCCCAAATGCGGCGCTGCTTGGCGCCCCAGCCAAACTGCACCAAGCTGCCCTCGGTCAGGCGCCGGTAGGGAATGTCGCGCGCCAAAGCGGCCTTGACAATCGAGCCCGTGCTGGGACCCAGGCGAATGTCTTCGTCTTTTTCGCGCAAGGCCAGCAAGGCGGTGTCCAAATCAAAAGGCGTGTCCAGCAAGGCCGATTCCAGCAGCAGCTGCGCCAAATTCAGCGCCATGCGGCCCACGGGCTCTTCGCTGTATTCCACCACCACCTGGTAGACCCCCGCTTCTGAGGTGGCCGTGGTGCGGCTGAACGAGACGGGGCAGCCGGCCTGGGCCTGCAGCGCCAAGGTGGCTGCCTCCAGCACATGGGCCAGCGAGCCTTTGGGCTTGAGCATGCCTATGGCTGGGAAGCGATGGCGCACTCGGGTTTCAAAACCGGGCATCGCGGACATGGAAATTTCAGAGGGCTCACAAGCGACCACGGCTTCAATCGCGGTGTGGCGGCTCCAAAAATTCGGCCCGCGCAAGGCGCGTATGCGGGAAACGTTCATCGTGAAGGAGGGCGGTTCAGTGGGTCTTGGCCGAGGCGCTGCTGCGTGCCAACTCGGGTTGGAAGGTCTCTATGCCCGCGCGTATCAAGGCCGGCGCAATGCCCAATGCCCAAGCGGCAGCCACCGCAGCCATGACGGCTTCGGCACGCGCTGGCGTGCAAGCCCAGCGGGCCAGCTCCACCACTTGCTTGGCCCCACCCGTGCCCTGCAGCAACTCGGCCAGGCGACCGTTCAAGCACACAGCGCGCCCTCCGGCCTCCAGGTGGGCTCGCAGCGGAGCAGCTTGCGCATCCACAGCGTAAAGAATGGTCTCACCGTCGCACAAGGAGGCCAGCGCGGCCACTTCAGGGTTGCCAGCGTTGAGCACAGCCACGCCGTGGTCCAGCACCACATCCACTTGGGTGCGCAGCACTTTGGGCATGTGTTCAGCATCTTTGATGTCGTGCTCGGCCAGGGAGCGGGCGCCGCACAGGTCGGTGACGATGCCCACGTCACAGCGGTCGTAGGCCAGGCCATCGTTGAGGATGCTCAAAGGGCCGTTTTCAATCACCGCGGCCTCAATGCGACGGTTCATCAGCAAACGGTGACCAGCCGACCAGTCGGCGCAGTCGCTGTTGTCAATCAGTCGGTTTTCCAAAAACAGGCCATCGCGGCAAGCCAGGCCCACCGGTGTGCCGCGCAGGTGCAGCAACCAGGCCACCAGCCTGGCGGTGGTGTGCGTGTGGCGGGTGCCGGCCACACCAACGATGGGGATGCGGCCGTTTTCATCATGGTCAAACAAATGGTCCACGATGGACCGTCCCACTGGCTGCGGGGTGCCGGTGGCGGGCTTGAGGTGCATCAACAGGCCTGGACCGGCGTTGACTTCCACAATGGCGCCGCGTTGGGCTTCCAGGGGTTGGGCAATGTCCAGGGCCACCAAGTCTATGCCCGCAATGTCCAGGCCCACCACTTTGGCGGCCAGCACCGCCATGGCGGCCACCTCTGGGTGCACCTCGTGGGTGCAGTCGCTGGACATGTTGCCATTGCGCTGCACCAAGACACGCTTGCCAGCTTCGGGGATGGAGTCGCCGTGCAGGCCCTGGCGTTGCAGCAGCAGCCGCATGGCTGGCTCACGCTCCAGGCGTATGGTTTCCAGCGGCAGGTCTTCGGTTTCGCCGCGGCGAGGATCGGAGTTGAGCTGGCTGTCAATCAACTCGGCCACCCTGCGGGTGCCGTCGCCCGTGATCCACAGGCTCTCACCGCGGGCCGCAGCCACCAGTTTGCCGCCCACCACCAGCAGCCGGTGTTCATTGCCACGGATGAAACGCTCGACGATGACCTCGCTGCCCTCGGCATCGGCAATGCCAAAAGCCTGCTCAATGTCGGCTTGGCGCTCCAACTCCAGCGAGACCCCACGGCCGTGGTTGGCATCGGTGGGCTTGACCACCACCGGCAGGCCGAGCTCTTGCGCCACTTCCCAGGCCTCGGCCGGGGAGTGCACCACCTGACCCGAAGGCACAGGCACGCCACAGGCGGCCAGCAGTTCCTTGGTGAGGTTTTTGTCACCGGCAATGGCCTGTCCGATGGCACTGGTGCGGTCGGTTTCGGCCGTCCAGATGCGCCTTTGGCGGGCGCCGTAGCCCAATTGCACCAGGTTGCCACTGGTCAGGCGAATGTGCGGAATGCGCCTGTCGCTGGCGGCCTCTACGATGGCGGCGGTGCTGGGGCCCAGGTAGCAGTCATCGACTTTTTGACGCACGGCCATGACGGCAGGCGCCACCTCAAAGGGCTGGTTGTTGATGGCGGCCATCAGCAAAGCATGGCCTTGGGCCAGGGCCACCCGGGCGACTTGCTCGTCGCGGGCCCTGAAGACCATGCGGTAAACGCCGCGCTGCGTGGTGCTGCGAGTTTGGCCAAACCCCGTGGGCATGCAGGCCAGGTTGAGCAGTTCAATGACCACATGCTCGAGCACATGGCCGGCCCAAGTGCCTTCGCGCAGGCGCTCGACAAAGCCGCCGCGTTCGCCCACACCACAGTGGTGTTCCATCAGGTTGGGCAGCAGGGCCAGCAGCCGATCGGTCAAGCCGGGCAACAGGTTGGACGGATAATCTTCCAGCTCGCCCAGGTCCAGCCAGACCTCCAAAGCCGGGCGGTAAGTCCAGATGTTAGGGCCCCGCAGGTAGTTGATGCGCAGCAGCTCTATGTCTTTTCTGGTCGTCATGGTCAGGGGGGCGCGGCTGCGGCGAGCGGTAGGACGGGTTTTGGCAATGGTGGTCATGATGCTGCGCAGCCTGTTAAAAAGTAAATTCCGAGTCCCCAGCCGGCTTGATGCGCGAGAATCGGCGCCCCGGTCGACTTGGTCGGTATTGATTGTTCATGTCACATCCAAAAGTTCTCATCAGGACCTCAGCCGATCAGCGGCTGTCGTCTCTTTTTTCTCGCATCCCTGAGGCAGAGAACGCGCTGGCCAGCTTATCGGTTGACCTTGATCAACATTTGAATGTGACCCCTTCCGGGGGCTTGGTGCTGACCGAGCAACGCCTGCTGGCTTTGGACGCCCAAGGCCATGTGCAGGAGTGGCGACTGTCGCCCGAACTGGTGCTGCGCCACCATGACCATGTGGGCGTGGGCTGCATTGAACTGTGGAACGCTCACAGCAGACTGGCCCACTGGCGCTTTACCCTGCTGCCGGGCTCGCCATCCCGGGCTTTTGTGGCGGCTTTTGAGGACATGCAAGCACGCTTGTCAGGCCGCTGGCAAGCCACTGCAGACGAGACCGCTTGCTGCCCCCGCTGCGGCGCGGCGCTGCCGCCTGAGGGCCTGGACGACGAAGACTGCCAAGCCTGCCAAAGCCGTGAAACGGTGAACCCCTCGAGCTGGGTGCTGCTGCGCTTGTGGCGCTTTGCCCGGCCTTACCGCCTGCCTTTGCTCTCCGGGTTTGTACTGACGCTGGCCTCCACGGCGGCCACCTTGGTGCCGCCTTACTTGACCATTCCATTGATGGACGAGGTGCTGATTCCTTTTCAAAATGGCAAGCCCATAGACACCGGCTTGGTCATGTGGCTGATGGCTGGACTCCTGGGCTCGGCCTTGCTGGCCTGGGGCCTGAGTTGGGCCCGCACCTACCTGTTGGCCCTGGTCAGCGAGCGCATGGGCGCAGACCTGCGCAACACCACTTACGAGCATTTGCTCAGGCTGTCTCTTGACTACTTTGGTGCTAAAAGAACGGGTGACTTGATGGCGCGCATCGGCTCAGAAACCGATCGAATCAATGTGTTTTTGTCGCTGCACGCCCTGGATTTCGCCACCGATGTGCTGATGATTGCGATGACCGCGGCGATTTTGTTCAGCATCAACCCCTGGCTGGCGCTGGTCACGCTGGTGCCGCTGCCCTTTATTGGCTGGCTGATCCACATCGTGCGCGAGCGCCTGCGCACCGGATTTGAAAAAATCGACAGGGTCTGGTCGGAGGTGACCAATGTGCTGGCCGACACCATCCCCGGCATTCGCGTGGTCAAGGCCTTTGCGCAAGAGTCCAGGGAGGCCCAGCGCTTCAAGGCGGTCAACGACCACAACCTGCAGGTCAATGACAAGCTCAACCGCACCTGGAGCTTGTTCACGCCCACGGTGACCCTGCTGACGGAAGTAGGGCTGCTGGTGGTCTGGGCCTTTGGTGTTTGGCAGGTCAGCCGCAGCGAGATCACGGTGGGGGTGTTGACCGCCTTCATTGCCTACATTGGTCGCTTTTACACGCGGCTGGACTCCATGAGCCGCATTGTCTCCATCACCCAAAAAGCGGCCGCCGGTGCCAAGCGCATTTTTGACATCTTGGACCACGTCTCCAACGTGCCCGATCCGGTGCAGCCCGTGCCGCTGACCCAGGTGCGCGGCCACATTGAGCTCAAGGGCCTGAGTTTTCGCTACGGCAGCCGCAGCGTCATCCGTGAACTCGACCTGGACATCCGGCCTGGCGAGATGATTGGCCTGGTCGGCCACAGCGGCAGCGGCAAAAGCACGCTGGTCAACCTGATTTGCCGTTTTTACGACGTCACAGGCGGCTCCATCCGGCTGGACGGCGTGGACATTCGCCGCTTTGCCGTGGCCGACTACCGCCAGCACATTGGCCTGGTGCTGCAAGAGCCCTTCTTGTTTTTTGGCACCATTGCCGAGAACATTGCCTATGGCCGGCCCCAGGCCACGCGTGCGCAAATTGTGGCGGCTGCCCGCGCGGCCCATGCGCACGACTTTATTTTGCGCCTGCCGCACGGCTACGACTCGCTGGTGGGCGAGCGCGGCCAGGGCTTGTCGGGCGGCGAGCGCCAGCGCATCAGCATTGCGCGCGCGCTGTTGATCGACCCGCGCATCCTCATCATGGACGAGGCCACCTCGGCGGTCGACACCGAGACCGAAGGCGTGATTCAAAAGGCGCTCGACAACCTGGTGCAAGGCCGCACCACCATTGCCATTGCGCACCGGCTGTCCACGCTGCGCAAAGCCGACCGCCTGGTGGTGATGGACAGGGGCTTGATTGTGGAGGTCGGTCCGCACGACGAACTGATGGCCAAGCAAGGCGCTTACTGGCGCCTGTACGAGGCGCAGGCGCGCCAAGTGGACACCGAGCCTCAGATACTGCGCATGCCCGAGATTCCCTCGGCCCAAAGCGCCAGCAAGTAAGCCATCATGCAAGCAACAAGCCCCGCCACCATTGAACTGCACCGCGACCCCTTTGGCCGCTTGGTGCTGACCGACGCCCAAGGCCAAGCCCATGTGGGCGTCACTCCTGTGCGTGCTTTTCCGCTGGCCGCGCCCGAGGAGGGCCTCTCGCTGGTGGGGCCCAATGGTCAGGAACTGCTCTGGCTAGACCATGTCTCGCAGTTGGCCCCCGAGGCACGGGTCTTGGTCGAAGAGGATTTGGCCACGCGAGATTTCTCGCCGCGCATTGAGCGCATCTTGGCCGTGTCAGGGTTTTCCACACCCTGCACCTGGCAGGTGCTCACCGACAGGGGCGAGATGAGCTTTGTGCTCAAAAGCGAGGATGACATTCGCCAATTGAGCAACAGCGCCTTGCTGATCGCCAGCGGCGAGGGCTTGCAACTGCGGGTGACTGAGCGCAAGGGTCTGGACAAGTCTTCGCGCAAACTGTTGGACCGTTTTCTGTAGTTTGATGGACGCATCATGTATTTGCCACCGCAATTCAACCGGCCAGAACATGCCCATGCGCTGATGCGGGCACACCCCTTGGCGCAACTCATTTCCGTGGATCCGACGGGCTTTCCCTTTGTCACGCCGCTGCCGCTCAAGCTGGAATTGCGCGCCGACCAGCCCTGGCTGCTCGGCCATGTGGCCCGTGGCAATCCACACGCCAAGCTCTTGGCCGCGCGGCCTGAGGCGCTGGTGACCTTCATGGGGCCACAGGCCTACATGCCGGCCAGCGTCTACCCCGACCTCAAGCGTGTGCCCACCTGGAACTACCTCACCGTGAACGCCAGGGTGCGCGTGCACATGCTCGATGGCGACGAGGCCAAAGACAATGTGCTCAAGCCCTTGATTGCCGAGCACGATGCACCCTACGCTGCACAGTGGCGCGGCCTGCCCGAGGACTACACCCAGCAAATGCTCTCAGGCATTGTGGCGTTTGAGCTGGAGGTCACCGGCTTGCAATGCAAGGTCAAACTCAACCAACACCGGCCTGAAGCGCACGCCAAGATGCACGCGGCTTATGCCCAAGGCACAGACGCCGAGCAGCAACTGGCCGAGTGGATG
>CANHKH010000072.1 GCA_947460165.1 Comamonadaceae bacterium | reverse complement strand
TTCACCGGCTCCACCCCCGTGGGCAAGCAGCTGGCCGCCTTGGCGGGCCAGCACATGAAGCGGGTGACCATGGAGCTGGGCGGCCACGCCCCGGTGATCGTGGCCGAAGACGGCGACATTGCGCTGGCGCTCAAGACCGCAGGCGCGGCCAAGTTCCGCAACGCAGGCCAGGTCTGCATCTCGCCCACCCGCTTTTTGGTGCACCACCACCT
Source organism: Comamonadaceae bacterium (assembly GCA_947460165.1). Lineage (GTDB taxonomy): Bacteria > Pseudomonadota > Gammaproteobacteria > Burkholderiales > Burkholderiaceae_C > Polaromonas. The sequence continues at coordinate 10,471 of CANHKH010000072.1, read as the reverse complement.
GGCCGAAGAATTTGCCCAACGCTTTGCCGCCCAAGCGCAAGCCCTGCAGGTCGGCGACGGCCTGGCCGCTGGCACCCAAATGGGGCCCTTGGCCAACGAGCGCCGCTTGGCGGCCATGCAGTCCATCGTGCAAGACGCCCGCGCCAAAGGCGCCAAGGTGCTCACTGGCGGCGAGCGCATTGGCACGCAAGGCAATTTCTTTGCGCCCACCGTGATGTCGCATGTGCCACTGGATGCCGATGTGGTGGTCCACGAGCCCTTTGGCCCGATTGCAGCCATCCGCAGCTTCGAGAACATCGAAGACGCCATTGCCGAGGCCAACCGCCTGCCCTTTGGCCTGGCCGGTTATGCCTTCACCAACTCGATGAAAACCTTGCACCAACTGAGCCAAGGCCTGGAGGTGGGCATGCTCTGGGTCAACCAGCCATCGGCCCCCTGGCCCGAGTTGCCTTTTGGCGGCATGAAGGACTCGGGCTATGGCAGCGAAGGCGGCCCTGAGGCACTGGAGGCCTACCTCAATACCAAGACGGTGTCGGTCTTCCACGTCTGATGCTCAGCCCCAGCCCGCCCCTCCCCATGCGCATGTTGCTCACTGGCTTTGAGCCCTTTGGCGGGCAAAGTCTCAACCCCTCGTGGGAGGTGGCGCGCGCCCTGCATGGCCAGACGCTGCAGGGCGCGCAGCTCGTGGCGGTGCAACTGCCCTGCGTGTTCGCCCAGGCGCTGCCGGTCTTGCAGCAAGCGCTCAAGCAGCATCAGCCCGACATGGTGCTGGCGCTGGGCCAGGCCGAGGGGCGCTGTGACTTTTCGGTGGAGCGAGTGGCCATCAATGTGATGGATGCCCGCATCCCCGACAACGCCGGGGCGCAGCCGGTGGATGTGCCGGTGGTCGCAGGCGGCCCGGCGGCTTACTTCAGCACCTTGCCCATCAAGGCGCTGGTGGCCGGTTTGCGCGCGGCCGGCTTCCCTGCGTCGGTGTCGCAAACGGCAGGCACTTTTGTCTGCAACCAGGTGTTTTATGCCCTGCAGCACACGCTGGCCGGGCTGGGCGTGCACAGCGGCTTTGTGCATTTGCCGCTGCTTCCAGAACAGGCGGCGAACTGGCCAGGCCCGAGCTTGCCGAGCTGGCCCTTGCCACTGCAAGTGGCGGCCACCCGGCAAGCCCTGACCGTGGTGCTGGCGCACCGGCTGCAAGGCCATGCCGACCTGGCCTTGGGCGGCGGTGCGCTGAGCTGACAGCTTGCAGCCCCAAACCAGTTCAGGCCAGCTCAGTGGCGCTTCCGCGCCAAGCAGGCCACCAACTGCACGCGGTTGGTGACACCGAGCTTGCGAAAAGCGTTTCCCAAGTGGGTGCGCACCGTGGTAAAGCCAATGTTCATGCGCTGTGCGATGGCCTTGTCGCCATGGCCCAAGGACGCCAACTGCACGACCTCGCGTTCGCGCGCGCTCAACATTGCCAGCGAGGGGGCCGCTTGCACCAAGGCGGGCTGTGCTTGCCCGCTGCGAGCGCGGCGCAACGCCGCGACAAAGGCCGGGCGAATGAGCTCCAGCAGCTCTAGCGTGTCCTGGTCAAAGCTCTCGCGTCGGCGGTTGCGCCAAATGCGCATGTCGCCGATGTTGTCCTCTTTGTCCCAAGCGTAGAGGTTGACTCCCCAATACAGGCCGTCGCGGTCCAGGAAGTCGTTGAAAAATTCAGTGCGCACCAGCTCATGCTGGGGCATGACCTGGAGCACCAATGTGGCCTCGCGCCGCTGCTGCATCAAGGGCGTGATGGGATCGCGGTGCTGAAAGTAGGCTTCGTAGGTCGCCAAATTCAGATCGCTCATGTTCAGCGCCACGCGGTCGCCGAACGAGTGACTCCCTTCGTCCCAGACGTAGGAAGCGTAGTAGTCGGCGTCCAGCAGGTCCAGCAGCAGGGCACCCACGCGTTGGCGCACTTCAGCCTCGGCATAGGGCTCGGCCAGGGTTTGCATCACACGGCCCAGCAACTGAGTCTTTGCCGAGGAAAGATACATATGTCACCTCCTTGATGTTGAGGATGGTAGGCAGACGGCGGCTTAGCGCATATCGCTGACACTGTGAACGGGCTGGGGCTTAGTAGCGCATTCAGAGTGAAGGGAAAAACCCAGCCACCGCATTGAAATATAAAGTTGAAATTCTGTCTGGTTTAGTCGGCTTGAATGTGTAAAAAAGAAAAATCGACGGCCATTACAGGCTCCCACACTGCGGGGGGACAAAGAGGTCCACGGCAGGCACAACAGGCGCTGCACCAAGCTACTCCAAACCGCCCGACTCAAATACCCGCAGGCCATGATCGAGATCTTGGACTGCCAGGCCTCACGGGGCATTGACCACGCCACGGTGATGAGCTTGACGCTGGGGCCGTGGGTGCGCAGTGGGCATGCGGTGCTGATCACAGCGCCAACAGGCGCGGGCATGTCTTGGCTCGGTTGTGCATTGGCTACGCGCCCGCCATGGCCAACGCACCGCTGATCCTTCTTGTGAACAGCGCGTTTTGGCGGTGGATCGGCCAGGCACGGCCTTCATGCGGGCGCAGCAAGCCATGGTTTCTACATGGGTTGAGGGCTCTTCCAAGGGGCCATAATTGGCCTCATGTGCTTGAATTTCCTTTCAGTTAAGGTTATCGCCATGAAGCCCACCAGAGCAAGTGAAGTGCTGCTGGCCACAGCGGTAATGGGTGTTGGCCGGATTTCCCCTCGCAGGAGCCAGCCTGCTGGCGATCGTGGGAGGTCCATGGGCATCACCTCATGCAAAAAATCGCCGGCAGGCGGGCACCTACAAAGCGCATACCGGCATAGCCTGCGCAACGCTGCCCTCGAGAGTCACTTTCAAAGCGCGCTGGCCGCACCGATGCGCACGCCCCCAACCAGGCGCAGGCCTGAAGGACGCTGACATGCCAGACGCCCTCACCGTCAGCCGCGAGGCAGACATTCTGACCATCACCCTGGCACGTCCTGAGGCCGGCAATCGCCTGAGCAATGACATGGCCGCCCGCATGGCCGACGCGCTCGACGCAGCAGGCCCTGCCCGGCTGGTGGTGCTGCGCGCCCAAGGCGATGACTTTTGCCTGGGCCGCGACATGGAGCCCCCCGCCCCAGGCGCCCAGGTCAATGCCATGGACGTGCTGCGCGACGATGCCGCGCCCATTGTTCAGTTGTACGAGTCCTTGCGGCGCCTGCGCCAACCCCTGATTGGCTGCGTGCAGGGACGCGCCTGGGGCATAGGCCTGGTGCTGGCCGGCGTGTGCGACTACACCCTGGCCGCCAGCAACGCCGGCTTTCGCCTGCGCGAACTCGAACGCGGCATTCCACCGGTCATCGCCATGGCGCCTCTGCTCGAGCGCATGCCCACCAAGGCCATAGGCGCCTTGGTCTACAGCGCCGAGGAAGAAAACGCGGCCTGGGCGCTGGCCACGGGCCTGCTCAGCAAGGTGGTCCCGCCCCACGAACTCGATGCCCATCTGCAGGCGTTGACGCAGCGCCTGTTGGGATTTCCACAGCCGGCGTTGGAGGCGGTCAAGCAGTACCTCGGCACGGCCCCCCGGGGTCAAGACACAGCGGCGGTCCTGTATGGCGCGAGCCTGCTGGCCAACGTGCTCGGCTCGCGCTGAAGACCCACCCCCACACCAGGAAATCCCATGAAAAACTCGATGCTGCGGTGGGCTCTGGCCCTCGCCCTGACTCTGTGCAGCGCTGCAGCCAGCGCGGCATGGCCGGACAAGCCCGTCAAAATCATCGTGGGCTTTCCGCCCGGCACCACCGGCGACCTGATCGCCCGCGCGCTCGCCCCCAAGCTGTCACAAAGCCTGGGCCAGCCGGTGGTGGTGGAGAACCGCACCGGCGCCGGCAGCAGCGTGGCGGCCGAGGCGGTGGCCCGCTCCGCGCCGGACGGCTACACCTTGCTGCTGAGCACCACGGCCAACGTCATCAACCAAAGCGTCTCGCCCAACCTGAAGTTCGACTTCACCAAGGACCTGGCCCCCGTGATGCTGCTGGCTGAAAACCCGGTGCTGCTGGTGGTCCCCGCCAACTCCCCCGCCAGCAACCTGCAGGGTCTGGTTGCCGCCGCCAAGGCCGCGCCGGGCAAGCTGAGTTTTGCCTCTTCGGGCAACGGCACCTTCACCCACCTTTACGGTGAGCTCTTCAATCAGGTGGCCGGCGTCAAGCTCACCCATGTGCCTTATCGCGGCAGCTCGCAAGCCATCACCGACGTGCTCTCGGGCGTGGTGGATGCCTCGTTTGCGCCCTCCACACCGGTGCTCTCCAACGTCAAGGCCGGCAAGCTCAAGGCCCTGGCCGTGATTGGCCGAGAGCGCATGCCGGCCTTGCCCGAGGTGCCCACCTTCGAGGAAGGAAAAATCCCCGGATTCGATTCGGCCCTGTGGTTTGGCCTGAACGTGCCCAGCGGAACGCCGACGAACGTGGTGGAGATGCTGGGCATGCAACTGCGCCGCGCCCTCGACACGCCCGACGTCAAAAGCCAGTTCATGGCCCAGGGCATCCAGGTGATTGCCGATGGGCCGCAGAAATTCGGCGAACAGGTGGCCCGCGAAAACGCGCAATGGGCTCGGCTGGTCAAGGCGGCGAACATCCAGGGCGAATAAACACGGAGGAAGATAGACATGATTGCTTGCCAACAAATCGGAGACGGCCCTCACAAGGTCCTGGTGCTGCACGGCTGGTTTGGCGACCACGGCATCTGGAAGCCCACCTACGAGCTGCTGGACACCGCCGCCTTCAGCTACGGCTTTGTGGACTACCGCGGCTATGGCGCCTCGCGCGGCCTGCCGGGCCCCCACACCATGGCCCAGATATCGGCCGATGTGCGCGAACTCGCCACCGCCCTGGGCTGGTCGCGCTACTCGCTGGTGGGGCATTCCATGGGTGGCATGGCCGCGCAACGGGTGGCCATTGACGCACCCGACGCGGTGCGGGCCGTGGTGGGCGTGACCCCCGTTCCCGCCAGCGGCGTGCCACTGCCGCCAGAGGCCATGGCCTTGTTCGAGTCGGCGGCCACCGACGATGCAGGCGCGGCCATGGTGGTGGAGGGCTCGCTGGGCCAGCGTTTGACACCGGCGCTCACCCGCCTGATTCTGGACCTCAAGCGCCAGACGGTGGATGCAGCGGTTTTTTCGGAGTACCTCCTGGCCTTCACCCGAACCGATTTTTCTGCGCAGAGCGAGCGCCTGCGCTGCCCTTTGAAGGTGCTGATCGGCGAGCACGACGGCGGGGTCAGCGAAGCCTTTGTGCGCGGCACCTTTCCGGGCCTGTACCCGCATGCCGTGCTGGAGATTTTGCCCAACGCCGGCCACTACCCCATGGTGGAGACGCCGGCCCACCTGGTCACGGTCATTGAGCGCTTTCTGAGCGCAGCCGGGCACGACTGAGGTTCCACCATTGCAGCCGACGATCCGTCTTGTGAACAGCGCATTTTGGCGGTAGATCGGCTAAGCACGGCCTTCACGCGGACCCAGCAGCAGTTGAACGCCTGTTTGTTGGTGCTCGGGCCGGGTGGCTACGCTGGGCTGCGCCCTAGCCGCACGCGGAAACACCAGCGCCTTGCCGTTCCAGTTGGCGCGTTCCACGATGCGCAGGCCGTCAGGGTCGACTTCGGCCACGAAGATGCGGAGGGAGAAGGGGGTCATCAGCTGCGCACCTGAAAATTGAATTTAAGCAGCTAACTCATTGATTTAAATAATTTTCCAGAAAAAATTCAGTCAATTCCGGTTTGCGTTTAAGCACTTTTTGACGTCTCGCTAAGCCCAAAACGACAGGTATCTGGCGTACCACGTAGACGTGGTCTCAGATTCATCCGCTTTGGTCAACCCTGCCTCCTTGGCGGCACCGATGACCTGCGACGTCAGCAAGGTTTTGTCCTCCCCCAGGCCAAACCGCAACCTAAGCGACTGGTTCGACATACGTTGGTTCGTCATATACATCAAACAACAATGCTGGTAACAGGCCCGAACCCGGTCGCCCTTGCTCATATTCGCAAATTCTTGATGTGCAAACAACAGCGCAGTTGTGCGCAATTCACCTGCGCGAAAGTCAGGCGCTGGAAGCTGAAACACCTCTGCAGCACGGATCACCTTGTCAATACCGCTGCCTTTTTCTTCACAGATACCCAAGCGACGCATCAGGTCGGCCAAGCGCTCATTGTGGGAGCGGTACTCATCAATGAAGCGTTCCACCTTGATCGGCGGCAGGCCTGGGTTGGAAATTTCAACCCTGTCGGCGTACAGCTCAATCATCACCGACGCACCTGAGGCCAAAAAATCCTGATGCACCAATGCGTTGGCAATCAACTCCCGCAGCGCCTGCTTTGGAAACATCTTGACCTCTTCGCGGACGGCCTGCTCAACAAAGCGATTTTGCGGCGCTGCAGAGTGCACAAAGTCCACCAAGCTGCCAAAGCCAACGGCATACCCACGAAGGCCCGGCTTGTCGTCTTTCGTGATGAGCTTGTTGGTGCCGTCATACACCACGACGCGCGCAGCCATTCGAGCCAATGCAGGCGAAAAAGCATCCAGCCGCTTGGCAAGCAAAATGGCCGCCATGTTGGAAACGGTCCAGCCTGCACTGCTGAAAGCAATGAGCCCTTCCGACTGCAAACGCGCCAGCACTGCATCACGGGTGCTCGGATACAGCATCGTCAATAGCTCAAAATAAGTCTGCGTGTCCAGCAGTGCAATCACTTCGTCAGCGCTGGCATCCGCTTTGGCTGGCTGCACAAACCAGTCTGGCTGGCCTTCTGCAAAGGTGCGGCGCAAATAGTCTGAGGTCATAGGCACCAGGCCTTCGCCAGCACGCATCAAAAACGCGCCTTCATAGTTCAGCGGCTGCCCCACTGGACGTGATGGACCCTGGCGGCATCGACCTTGGGCTTGGCTGGAGCCTGCGCCAAGACCATTACCAACACGGCTTCGGTGTTTGGTTTCACCACCGCCACCCAGGACAACTTCAGCGACAGCTATCTTTTTTCGCCCGACATCGGGGCCCTTCAGGCTTTGGTGCTCTCCGTCATGGAAAGCCACCTGGCGCAAGGCCGTGAGCTCATCAAAGAAGCCTCTGCCCAATCTGCCGCCACGGCCACCACGCCTAGTTTGAGCTACAGCGAGGTCAACCAGTTTTTGATCGTCATGGAGTCGGCCTGCCAGCCCCACGGCATACGCGGCTTGGTCACCCGAGTGGTGGCCGGCAACAAGGCCATTCCGCCGGCCAGTGAGGCGAATGGTTCAGCGTCGGCTGCCGTCCCGACCGCCGAACCGGCATCGGCATCGGCTAAATCGCCGCCTGCAGGACCCAGAACGCAGTCCTTTCGGATTGTTCCAATTCAATAGGAGCTTTTTTAAAAGCTCACCAGGTGCAAGCTGACAAAAATCAAAAAATGGTTGCTTGATGTACGGTGATATACATCCATCTACAGCGAAGTCACCATGCACCGCACCCAGATTTCATGAATACCGGGGACGGGGTGTTCTCCGCCGGCGATCACGAGACTGTGGGGCGACCATGGGCTCGCGGCTGCCCCGCTACGCCACATGCGCGAATGGTCCAAAGTACCCGCAGGCTCAGGACCCTGCCAGGTGCGCTTAGACGCATTGACACGGTCGTCCACCCAGGCCTCAACAACTCTATGAGTTTGCCGATGAAGGTGACGCCATCACTCAACGCATCTACCCCAACTCCACAGTGACCGGCCCTGGCCATGGAAGTTGGACAGCCACCGTGCATCGTTTGCGGCTTTTTATTCTGTTTTCCAGGACCGACTCGAGACCGAGCGGGCCATGCTCGGGGCAGGGCGCTTGGGGTTGCTCAAGCTTTTACACCTTGTGCAAATTCAGGCACGCCCTTGTCTGACACTCCATAGCCCAAGCGCACCATCGCATTTTCAATGGTCGTGTGAGCGAAATCCGTGCCTTGAAAAAACAGCGGCAGCGACTTTTCCCTGGCCAGCGCATACACAAAAAGGTCTCCCAGGTTGAGCCGCGCCTTGGGGTCCACCTTGTGGTGGTGACGCTCGGCCCCTTCCACAAAATGAGGCAAGGCATCGCTGGTGAAGTCCAGCGTCTGCACTTGCAGTGCGGCCAGCAGAGCTTCGACATGCTGGGCACCCGCCCTGCCCTTGGCATTGAAGGCAGCCAGCCAAACCTCGGCGCGTGTGGCCGCACCGATGTAAAGCTTGCCGGTCTTTTGCAAAGCGTTGATGAACAAAGGCGCAGCAGGCTCGCCCATCAAGATGCACATCAGCGCCGACGAGTCGATGACCGCTGCATCCAGTGAGTGGGGCTGTGCGTGAGGAGCCAGTGTCATTGAGGCAGACCGGAAGTGTCATATAGCACCTCGTTCATGGTCCGCGCGTCGAGCACAGGCAAGCTGTGCATGGCCTGTGCAATGGCCAAAATGGACTGCACGTCCCGCGTTTGTTGTTCAGCTTTTTCTCTCAAGCTTCGGGCTTCTTCCAGCAGGTGAATGGTTTCTTTGTTCATGGAGCGGTGGTTGCGCTGCGCCTGCGCGACCAGCCAGTCCTTTAAATCGGCTGGCATTTTCTTGATCAAGAGCGTGGCTTCGGTCATGAATACCCTCTTTAATTCCAATAAGCTAGCAAAATGCTACCGATCTGGCCTTGAGTTGTCAAACGCCGGCTTAAGCTTGACTGCGCATGCGTCTGTCGTTCTACGGGCCATTTTCCAAAGCATGCCTACCGACACCCCTGGTTCAGCGGCCACAGCTCGGAAGTCCTCCCTTGGGGGCATGCGTGCAGTGTTGAACATCAGCGCAATCAAAGCTTCACTGCCCCCATTCTTGTCAGAAAACCCCAGGCAAAATAAACACATGCCAACCTGGCCGCCCCTCACCCACCTGCTCTACCTGCACGGCTTTCGCTCGTCCCCCCAGTCCATGAAGGCCTGCAAAATGGCCGCACTGATGGCCGAGCGTTTTCCCGAAGTGACCTGGTGGTGCCCGCAGTTGCCACCGTCGCCCCAAGAGTCCGCCGAGCTGATTGAAGCTGGCACCCGCGATTGGCCTGCTCAAACCATGGCGGTCATGGGCTCGTCCTTGGGCGGGTATTACGCCACCTGGCTGGCCCAGCGGCGCAGCTGCCGGGCGGTGCTGCTCAACCCCGCAGTGAACCCGGCACGGGACTTGGCGGCCTACATTGGCGAGCAAACGGCTTGGCACGCCCCAGATGAGCGGTTTTTCTTTCAAGCGCATTTTGTGGGCGAGCTTGAGGCCTTGCAGGCAGGGCCTTGGCCGCGGCCGCAGGACTGCCTGGCCGTGATTGCCATGGGCGACGAGGTGCTGGACTGGCGCGAGATGCAGGCGCGTCATGCGCAGGCGCAGCTGCGCATCGTGCCGGGCAGCGACCATGCGCTGAGCGATTTTGAGGCGCACCTGCCCGCCATCTTGGCGCACCTGGGCTTGTCCGAACCCCAGCTGCAGGCTGGCCCTTGAAAGCAGGCAGCCCGCCTGCCCCCACTACACTAGCTCCTCCTTAAAAGGGGCCAATTTGTACGTACTTTTTGAAGATGCCAGCAAGTTCTTCGCTGGCCGCATCCTGTCTGAAGCCGATACCTCGCTGCAGGTGGAGCTGGACTCGGGCAAGCGCGTGAAGGTCAAGGCCGCGCAAGCGCTGATCCGCTTTGAAAAGCCCGCCCCGGCCGACTTGGTGAGCGCGGGCCAGGCCCTGGCAGCAGAAATTGACCTGGACCTCGCCTGGGAGTTCGCCAGCGACGAGGAATTTGGCTTTGCCGACCTCGCCCGCGACTATTTCGACCCTGGCCAGTCGCCCACGCCTGCGCAGCAAGCGGGCGCGCTCTTTCGGCTGTACGAGGCGCCGCATTACTTTCGCCGCTCGGGCAAGGGCCGCTTTAAAAAAGCACCGGCCGAGATCTTGCAGCAGGCGCTGGCGGCCATTGAAAAGAAAAAGCAGCTCCAGGCCCAGATTGAAGGCTGGGCCGCTGAGCTGGGCCAAGGCACTTGCCCCGCACCCATCTTGGAGCAGCTCTACAAAATTTTGTTCAAACCGGACAAAAACAGCGCCGAATACAAGGCGGTGGTGCTGGCCGCCCAACACACGCACACGGCGCCGCTGGACCTGCTGCAGCGCGCTGGCGCCATCAGCTCAGCCTACCAGTTCCATTGGCGGCGGTTTTTGTTTGAGCACTTCCCCAAAGGCACGGGTTTCCCGGACCTGCAAGCACCGGCCGTGCGTGACGAGTTGGCGGTGGCCAGCGTGCGGGCGTTTTCCATTGACGACTCGCAAACCACCGAGATTGACGACGCGCTGTCGGTGCAGGGCCTGGGCACGGGTGAGGTGACGCTGGGCATCCACATTGCCGCGCCGGGCTTGGCCGTGCAGGCGGGCAGCGCCATTGACCTGCTGGGCCGCGCCCGCTTGTCCACGGTGTACATGCCAGGCCACAAGCTGACCATGCTGCCCGACGAGGTGG
>CANHKH010000071.1 GCA_947460165.1 Comamonadaceae bacterium | reverse complement strand
CCTGGCCGAGAACATCTGCCACACCATGCACAACCTGTGTCCGCTGCGCGGCGCCAAGACGCGCGACGCGCTGGCCTGGTCGCGCTACCTGGACGAGGCGCTGCAAGGCTTTGTGCCCGAGGTCGACGTGGTGTATGCCCAGCACCAGTGGCCGGTGTGGGGCGCCGAACGCATCGCCGAGTTCGTGGGCGGTCAGCGCGACATGTACCGCTTTTTGCACGACCAAACCCTGCGCCTGGCCAGCCACGGCCTCACGCCCACCGAGATTGGCGAGCGCCTGCTGCTGCCCAACGGGCTGTCGCGCCAGTGGTTTGCGCGCGGCTATTACGGCGCGGTGGTGCACAACGTGGCGGCCATCTACGCGCACTACCTGGGGCCTTACGACGGCAACCCGGCCAACCTGCACCCGCTCACGCCCGAGGACGAGGGCCGGCGCCTGCTGGACTACATGGGCGGGGCCGATCGCGTGGTCGAGCGCGCGCGCCAGGACTTTGAGGCCGGCGAGTTCCGCTGGGTGGTGCGGGTGCTCAAGCATGTGGTGTTTGCCGAGCCCGGCCATGCCGCCGCGCGGGCGCTGCATGCCGACGCCCTGGAGCAACTGGGCTACCAAAGCGAGTCCAGCACCTGGCGCAACAGCTACCTGCTGGCCGCGCAGGAGTTGCGCTCGCCACCGGCAGGCCAGGCGCACCAGACCTTGCCCATCAGCGGCGACATGCTGGCCCTGATGCCGCTGGCGCGCTTTTTGGAGTTCTTGGCCATTCGCATCAACGGCGAGCAGGCCCAGGATCTGCAGGCCCGCTGGAACTGGACCCTGCTTGAGGACGACGGCAGCAGCCAGACGCAGCGGCTGACGCTGTCCAACGGCGCCCTGAGCCATGTGCCGGGCCGCCATGCCGGCGCGGCCGATGCCCACATCCGCACGCCCCGCCAGCAACTGGCCGAGCTGCTCCAGCCAGGCGCGATGCTGGCCGCCATCGACAACGGCTCGCTGCAGGTGGACGGTGACCGGGCCGTGCTGCGCGCCTGGGCCCATACTCTGGAAACCTTCTCCCCCATGTTCAATGTGGCCGAGCCCTGAGCCGGCCTCCACCCACCTACCGCCCTATGCAAAGAAGACTCCTGCTCGCCGGCCTCGCTGCGGCCACCGTGTTCGCCTCCGCTGCCCAGGCGCAAACATTCCCCAACCGGCCCGTGACCCTGGTCGTGCCCTATGCCGCCGGCGGCCTGACCGACGTGGTGGCCCGCGTGCTGGCACCGCGCCTGGCCGAACGCTGGGGCCAAAGCGTGGTGGTGGAAAACCGCGCCGGTGGCGGCACCACCATAGGCACGGCCCATGTGGCGCGCGCGGCCGGCGACGGCCACACCCTGCTGCTCACAGCCTTTGGCTACATCGGCAACCAGATCATGCTGCCCAGCCTGCCTTACGACCCCAAGGCCTTGGCGCCGCTGGCCATGGTCTCAGACAGCCCCAGCGTGCTTTATGTGCGCGCCAGCTTGCCGGTGAATTCACTTGCTGAGCTGATCGCCTACGGACGCGCCAACCCGGGCAAGCTGACTTTTGCCTCCTCGGGCAATGCCTCCAGCCCGCACATTGCGGCCGAGCAGTTTGCCGACATGGCGGGTCTGCAGATCGTGCACATCCCCTACAAGGGCAACGGTCCGGCCATCAACGATTTGCTGGGCGGCCAGGTCGACGCCTTGTTCGACTCTCCCGCCACCATGGCCCATGTGGCCACCGGCAAGCTCAAGGTGCTGGGCCACGGCTACTCGGCGCCCAACCCACGCATGCCCCAGGTGCCGCCCATCAGCAAAGCCGGCATCCCGGCCCTCGCCCAGTTCGAGGCCGGTGGCTGGTTCGGCCTGTTCATCCCCAGCGCCACCCCCGAGGCGCTGCAGCAACGCATTCACCAGGACATACGCGCGGTGATGGACATGCGCGAAGTCACCGAAGCAATCAGCCGCACCGGCACAGACCCTCGGCCCATGTCACGCGCCGAGATGGGGGCCTACCTGCAGTCTGAGCTCGTGCGATGGGGGCCGGTGATCCGCTCGCGCAACATCAAGCCCGACTGAGCCGGGCGGCCAGCGCATACAGGCTGGGTCCCCTTCGCCAGGCAAGGGGGCTGAGGCTGGAGGCCCACGCGGGTGACACAGCCTCTTGCTCTTGCCCTTGGCGAGATTCATCTCAAGGATGGAGGGAAATGGTGGTGTCTTGAACCATTTGGCAAAGGCGCGCGCAGAGCCCGATCAGCCGGCTGCCAGCACCGAGAACTCTTGCATTTGCCTGAGCAACTCGGGGGAGCGCTCTTGCACGATGTCTTCCTCGATGAAGCCGAGCACAGCGCGCAGCACGTCGGTTTTTTTCAAGCCGGTGGATTCGGCAATGGCCGCCAATTGAGCCTGTTGTCGCTCGGGCACTTTCATGGACAAGCGCTTGCGCACTGGGGATTTCAAGGCCGTTCGCGCTTCCAATGCTTTGAGCATGCCTGACAGAGAGCTTCGGTCCAATGCGCCTTGAGCGACGCGGTGAATGTAGAAAAGGAGCAAACCTTTGCGCAGGTGGGCAGGGGCTTGAGGATCAATTTTGTAACAGGCCAGGTCCAGCAACTCCAAGTAGGGCGCTGGAAACATGGCTTCCAAAGATTGCGTGGCCTTGGGGCTTGACTTGCTGATGGCAGCCATGGACTGCGCTGGAATTTGAACGGCCTCGTCGCAGACTTGGCACACGCCCACTAAAACGTCAGCCACCGTCCCTGATCCGTCTGAAAAAGGCATGTCTCGGTAGTCAAACGTGGTGGGGCGCATGGCCTTGCACGATGAACACATGGCCCGGCTGTGATGACCTTTGTAATAAAAATTCATGGAGCTTTACCTGTGGACGCTGATGAATACTGTGTCCGGGTCAACGAAATAAAACTTGACGTACCAGCCACCTGGGGTGAGCACATGCGGCAGGGATAGACCCAAAGACGCGCCCGCAGACTATGAGCTCATCTTCCTAGAGTTGCTCATTGAAAGAGTCAGAGATTTCTCAAGAATTGCAAAGCAAGCCCTTTTTCCCGCCACTGCAAGCGGACTCACCCAGGCGGTGTCACTGGGCTGAAACACAAAAAATCTAGAATCAAAGTTTTACGCACGAGACCCCTCTCCAGCGTTTGAGCAACATCGTGCGCCACAAATTGCCGACGTCATGGATAGACGAATTCAAAGGGCTGGACATGGGCGCCTTGGCGGCGCAGTCTGTGGTGCTCATGGCTGGGACACCTGGAACTTGGTGGCCAACTTCATGGGCTCGCCACCCATGAACCTGCTGCGCCACGCGCCGGGCACACCGGCAGGCCCAATCTTGGGCCTACGCCCTGAGCACTTGCCACTCACTCCGGGCGAGGGCTGGAGCTTGCAAGCCGACACCGTGGAACTGTTGGGCGCCGAACGCCTGGAGCATGTGCGGCTGGACGAAGCGGTGGCCTCGCCTGTGCCCGGCCAGCACTTCAGTGCCAGCCCCCGGCCTGACTGCGTGCACTACTTTGACCTGCACACCGGGCTGCGCCTTCCCTGATGACGGCTTGGCCCTACCCGCGCTGGATCGCCCACCGGGGCGCAGGCCTGCTGGCCCCTGAAAACACCCTGGCCGCTTTTCGCTTGGGCGCGCACCACGGCTTTCGCATGTTCGAGTGCGACGCCAAGCTCAGTGCCGACGGCGAGGTGTTTTTGCTGCATGACGCCACCCTGGAGCGCACCAGCAACGGGCGCGGCAGCGCCGGTGACCTGACTTGGGCTCAGCTGTCCCGGCTGGACGCAGGCAGCTGGCATTCACCGGGCCATGCAGGCGAGCCCCTGCTGCGCTTAGAAGCACTGGCCCGCTGGTGCCTGGCCCAAGGCCACATGCTGAACATTGAGATCAAGCCCACGCCAGGCACCGAGGCCCGCACCGGGGATGGGGTGGCACGCGAAGCCGCCCGCCTCTGGGCGGGCGCCGCCACCCCGCCCTTGCTCAGCTCCTTCCAGGCCGAGGCCCTGGCGGCGGCGCGCCTGGCCGCCCCCGAGCTGCCCCGTGCTTTGCTGCTGCACAGCTGGACCGACGGCTGGTTCAGCCAAGCGCAGGACCTGAGCTGCAAGGCCGTGGTCTGCCACCACCCCCTGTGGGACGCCAGCACCGTGGCCCAGGTGCACGCCGCAGGCATGCGCTGCTTGAGCTACACCGCCAATGACGAAAAAACGGTGCAGCGCCTGTGGGCGCTGGGCACAGACGGCATCATCACCGACCGCGTGGATCTTTTTTATCCACAGTCGCTGGTGTGAGAGCGATTCACAAGACGCAAGCAGGTCTCTTGGAGTGAGTTGTCCCTGCTTTGCGCACAGTCAAGCCCCACCTTCTCAGTGCGCCTTTCTCCAAGACCTGTGCTTCTTGTTGTCCGGGTTGAATCAAAACTTTGGCTGAATCTTCGAATGTTTGTGGCAATTTTCTGCCGGTCAAGCTCACAAGCCAGACACGGACCGAAAAGCTTCAAAGGCCGGGTGCTTCCATCCCCCCTGTGGTCGCTGAAAGCCACCGATTCTGCGAGAGGGCCTCAAGCCTGCCCGCCACAAATCGATTTGCATCTCAGCGGTCTTGGCGGCCACCGCAATGGTGTCCAGCACGGGCGCGCCCTCAATGCTGGTGATGCCTGCGCGGTGCGCCAGGGTGGACAAGAAGGCCGGGCCAGGAACGATCACAGAGGCACCGTCTCGCACTGCACGTTGGGCCGTGGCCATGAACTTGTCGAGCAAGGGACCGGGCTGACCCAAAGAGGTGGCAATTTCTTCTTCTGAGGCCTCGACGATGTAGGGGCCTGGCAGGTAGCGGCGATCCACACCGTAGCGCACGACCTGCTCGCCATACACCTCGCAAAAAGCGCTTGAACTGGTCACCACGGCAAATTGCCTGCCCATGGTCATGGCCAGGTGGTAAGCCGCTTCGCTGATGCCGATGACCGGCATGTCAAGGAGGCTGCGACCTTCATACAGACCCACATCGAGCGTGCAGCCGATGACGAAGGCGTCAAAGCCCTGTTCCTCGGCGCGCCTCATGTTGTGGAGGGTCTGCATATTTTGGAAATATTGAAGACCGCGCCAGTTCTCCACGTCACGGACCATCACTTGGATGCCATGGAGCTCAATGTCGGTGTCGGGCCTGAGCACAGCGCGGCACTGTGCCAGCACCGTGCGGCCGTAGTCGTCCCACACGGGCTCATGGCCGTAGGCACTGGCACTTTGATACCAAATTTTCATGAGCTGCTCCCTTGGGCTTCAGGCTCGCTGTAACCCATGCTGGTCTGCTGGCACCAGCAGCCACCCGCCTGACCGGGGAGGCAGTCGTCGGCGCCTTGCACCACGCGCGCGTCCTTCACCCAGACCGGCCGGTCGTGGCTGGGAAAGAGCTTGAAATGTGGCGCCACGCGCATCATGCGTTTGAGCGCAGCTTTCTCACTGCGCCTGGCCACCACATGGTTGGCGGACAAGCCCACGTCGTTGAAAGTCAAGGTGGGCGCGAGCAGTTGATGGCGCACACTGTAGATGAGGTCACCACAAAAAACGGCCACGCCTTGGTCGGTATCGGCCACCACCAGCATGGAGCCCTCGGTGTGACCGCCGGCAGGCAGGCAGCGCAAGCCAGGCAGCACGCTTTCTGAGCCCGTGGCCTCCAGGTCCAGCAAGCTCAATGCACCGCGTGTGTGCAGTCGATCAATCAGGTGTTTGATGTCCTCTGGCGGGTACGAAGGCCCAGACAATCCGCTGACCGCGTACTCCAACTCGCGGCGGTTGACCACCACCACGGTGCTCATAGGGAACTGGTCGGTCTGACCGGCGTGGTCAATGTGCAAATGGGTGTGCAACACAAATTGCACGTCCGCAGGTGCCAGGCCGTGCAAGCGCAGCTGCTCAACCAAGCGCTGGTGGGGTTGCTCTATGCCGCAAGCGTTGTCACCCAAGCGGCGCAAGATGTTGGGCTCGCGGAAACCCGTGTCAATGACCACCCGCTGCTCGCCTTGCACCAGCAGCCAAGCTTGCACCGGCACCCGCACCACGCCGGGCGCCTCGGCATTGGGCACCATGCGGCGCTGGTTGAGTTCAACCTCGCCAAGGTCAAGCGTGTGCAGGGTCCAACTCACGGCCTTGGCTCCAAGCCCAAGCCCAGCACGCCGGGATTGATCACATGCGAGGGGTCCACCACATCTTTGATCTGCTGGAGCAAGCCCCAAGTTTCTTGACCTTCCAAGGCTTGTGCAAAAGGGTAGGACTTGGCCCACTGCACATGCAAGGAGCCCATGTCTCTGAACACCCGTTGCAGCCTGTAGCGCAGGTCCAGGGCCGCGGCTGTGCGCTCGGCGTTTTCCTCGACCGAAGTGGAACTCGCCCGCCGCTCGGGGGTGGCGTAGTGGCTGCGGTAGGGCCCCAGCGGTCGTTTCCAAAAAATCACGGGCTCAATGCCCCAAAAATGCCCATGAAGGAGCGAGTTGCAAGCCATGCGTATACCGTGCTGCTGCATCAGGGCGGCGTTATCGGCGGCAAAAGCCTCAAAGGCTTGCATGGCCTGCACCGCCTTGGAGGCCGGGAATTTGGCGTTGATCGGAAAATTCACCTCGCCGTCGCGGTTGGCCATGATCTCGCCCACGTTCAAGTAAGGGCCATAGCGCAAGCCAAAGGGTATGGTGGTGGGCAATTCCCGCGCGCCATAAGGCTTGCAAAGAAGCGCAATGCGCTGCCGCACGCGATCGGCCGCAGCTTGATCGGCGGCCTCGGCGATGTAGTACATCGCGTTGGGCAGCCCACGAAGAAAACCCAGCCCAGACGGGTGCCAGGCGCGAATCAGTCCCCGCAAAGCGCGCCATTTGTTGGGGTTGTCCGCCCAGTAATCGGCAATCATTTGTCGCTTGTCTTGCGCCGGCGGCGAGGGCTTGAGCGCGTACTCGCCCACAAAGTAGCCATCAAATGCAAAGGCTTCTGTGTGCAAGCCGCTTTGGGCCATGGCCGCCTGCGCGCGCACCAGGCTGACGCGGTCCGGAAATGTGACGCAACCAAAAGACATTTTGGGCCAAGGCTCCAGCAACAAATGCACCTTGGTCTTGAGGCCAAAAGCGCCAGAGTCGCACAGGAACATGCCCGTCAGGTCAGGCCCGTTGTAACGGTAAAAAGGGGCTGTTCCTGAAGTGGCCCAGGACCCGGTGCGCAGCACCCGACCGTCCCCGAGCACCACCTCCAAGCCCAGCACATGCTCGGCCAAGGTCATGCGGCCCATGCCGGTGGCGTTTTGCGACAAACCACCGCCCACCGTGGCGTGGTTGCCCGACAGCGTGCCAAGGTAGGGCACGCGCATGCCCGTGCCCTTGAGTGCGCGGCGCAGGTCGACCCAGCGCACGCCGGTCTCTAGGGACACATAGCGGTCCTGCACATTGACCTCAAGCACCCGGTTGAACACGGCGTTGTCCACCACCACCGTGCGCGGCCTGACCGGCACATGGCCCTTGGTGTAAGACATGCCACCACCCCGGGTGTTGACGGCCAAGCCTTCTTCTTGCGCAATCCGCATGATGGCACTGAGGTCCTCGACACTGCGCGGGCGCAGCACTGCCATGGCGGTCTCACCCACTTCTTCTGAAAAGTCCATGGAATACAACTGCCGCTCGGCCAGGTCCAGCCCCACACGCTCAGTGCCCAGAAGCTCAATCAATCGGGACAATGCCTGTTGATCCTGCTCGATTCGGTCCATGTCCAGAGTTCTTGAATTCATGCTCAGTCTCCGTTCTTAAAAAAACCGGTTGACGCCGGCTCAGACCACACGTTCTAGCTTGTCCTGCTCTATCCAAGAACGCAGCACCGCGCGCTGCACCCGATTGGTGGCCGTATTGGGCAAGGCATCGGCAAGGTAGACCGATCGAGGCACCTTGAAGCTGGCCAAACGCTGGCGCAGCAAGGCCAAGACCTGCGGCCATTCCTGCATGAGGGGTTGCACCAGCACGGCAGCAGGAACTTCATCGAGGCGGGCATCGGGCATGCCCAACACACACACCATTTGCGAGCCGCAAATCTCGCGCAAAGCCTCCTCGACCTCCGCAGGGGCCATGTTTTCACCGCCCACGCGAATGATTTCTTTGAGACGAGCCACATACACCAAGTGGCCTTGCTCCAATCGGCCGAGATCACCTGAGCGAAACCAACCGTCGGCTGTCAAGGCTTCGGCCTGGGCCTGCGGGTTGGCAAAGTAGCCTGGGCTCAGGGTGTGACCACGCATTTGAATCTCACCCGTAGAGCCATCGGGCACGGGCGCTAAATGGAGTGGATCCACGATGCGAATTTCGTTGCCTGGCTGCGGTCTGCCGTTGGCACTGAGCCGCAGTGTGAGCGGGTCGTCCGGATACCACATGGTGAACTGACCGGCCGTCTCCGTCATGCCATAAATGTTGGAGATGCCCGGGATGTCCAACTCATCATGGATGCGCTGCAAAAAAGCAGGCGTGCCCAGGTCGTGGCTGACTTGCATGCTGCTCAACTTCTGGCGAGCGCGCTCTGCCCCCAAAGCGAGCACATCGCGAAAATAAACCATGTGCGAGACATCACAGCGGTGCTGCTCGACCAAGTCCAAAAATTGTTCAGGGTCCCAAACCGACATCGAAGTGAGCGTGCAGGCCGAAAGCAGGCACACGGTCAGTGCGTGCATGGACCCACTGCAGTGAAAAAACGGCCCGGCGCTCAAAAACTGGCTTGACGGGCTCAGCCCCTGACAGCGCGCCACACATGATGCCGTCGCAAGGTAGGCCGCATTGGTGAGCATGACGCCTTTGGGCAAGGAGGTGGTGCCCGAGGTGTATTGAATGCAAAACACATCTGCGGGCATGGGCACAGGCTCGCGCGCTGAATGCGGGCCCACCGTGCAAACTGACCAGGCATGGGGTGGCAACAGGTCATCAGCTTGCCACACGCGCACCTGCGAGTTTGCGCCGTCCAGGGCCTGCATGGCCTCTTCTAGGTACCGCCTGCGCCGGTAAAAGCGGGTGGTGACCAGACCGTGGAGTTGCGCCAAACCGAGCAGTTGCTTGAGTTCGACTTCTGTCAGTCGGGTATTGATGGGCACGGCCACAGCGCCCAAGGCATTGAGCGCCAAAAAACTCTCTACCCAGGATGGACAGTTGTGGAACCACAGCCCAATGCGTTGGCCCGGCTGCACGGTGCTGGACCAATGTGCGACCAGGGCCTGTACCCGCGAGGCCAGTTGACCGAAGCTGCGCTCCACGCCGTCGATGCGAATCGCCACGCGCTCAGGATGGTGCCTGGCCGCATGCCACAACAAATCGACCACACGAAGTGCATTCATGGCAAGTTCAGTCGTCTTGGGGGAATTCGATCTCGCGGTGCACGTCTTGCGGCACAAACGGGTAAGGCACGCGCGCGCCCGGATGGGCAGGCAACACGCCAATGGCATGGCCAGCTGTCGAGATTTCGCCCAAATGATTCACCAGCTGCACGGCCAGCGTGATGAAGACCAAATCGCCCATGGTGCGTGCGCCCACCACCTGTGACACTGCCCGCAGCGCATCGCCGGCGAGGTCCATTTTTTTATAGCGAAACCTCAAACGCCACAGCCAGCCCTCAGACCCCAGGCTGACTTTGACCAACTGCACCAGCACATGCTGTTTCCAAGAGCCATTGATCAAAATACCTGGAAGCTTGTCGTGCCCGGTGGCAAAAGCATGGTCGTAATGGATGCGGTGGAAATTTTCCACCGCCGCCGACCATCGCATGATGTGGGCTGTGCTGATCACGCCCTTGTCCAAGGTGGCCAGGATCTGACCCGGGACCAGGCGGTTGACATCAAGGGGACTGGTGGTCATGGCATCACCTCCAGATCAAGGTTTGACGATTGATCAGCAACAAATCCGCACCATCCACGCGGAACTCGGTCTCAATGTCCACCAATAAGATTTGCCCATTCTTGCCTTCTTTGAGCTGTACATTGGCGTACCGGGCCTGTGCGGTGCACCACTCGCCCACCGCCAAGCAGCGGACAAATTCAATGTCATTGCCGCCGTTGAGCAGGCGTTTGAAGGGCGAGGCAATGGGTTCAAGGCCAAAGTAAACGCCATCGTTGCCAAACGTGCCATCTGCATCGGGGTCGTCCTGCACCGACTGCAAGGGGTCAGGCCCATGGGCTGGGTTGCGAAAAGCATGGACCGGGTACAGCGGCGGCGCAACCAGTTCGCCGTAGGGCCCGGCCAAGGCCATGTCCAGGTCGTGGTGCAAGGGGTCCTTGTCCATGATGGCCTGCACAAAGCGGCGCAAGGCGTCGCGCTCGAGTGGCCCGTGGGCGCGCTTGAGGGGCCCCCTCAGGCCCACATAACGCTCAAAATCAGCGGAGGTGGCGGCCATGGCTCAGGCCGCGTGGGCGGCGGCCACTGCCCGACGGTAGCTCGCCAAGTGGCCACCGCGCATCACCTTGCCTGGCAGAGGGTGGCCCACAATGGCCTCGGCCTCCCGTGCGACCTCCAGCAAGCGCTCCAAGTCCACGCCCGTTTCCACCCCGATTTCTTGGCACAGGTGAACCAGGTCCTCGGTGGCAATATTGCCTGGCGCGTCTTTGAATCCAGCGTAGGGACAGCCGCCCAAACCGGCCACCGCCGAGTCAAAATCATCCACGCCCATTTCCATGGCGGCCAACGCATT
>CANHKH010000070.1 GCA_947460165.1 Comamonadaceae bacterium | reverse complement strand
TTGAGGGTAGGTGGTAAGCGGCTTAGACCAGCTTGCTGAAGATGTGTAACGGCAACAAGTTTTAGGCCTTCTGCGCATGGGTTGATTAACTACAGATTTCATTCGTTCAAAGACGAGTACGTAGTTGCTGGCATCCACCGATATATTGGCGCCATGATTTAAGACTAATGAGATGGGTGAGCAAATCAGACTTTCCTTTGTCTCATCTTTAGGTCAAAGACTATGGTGACTTGTGCACGACCAGAATCGCAGATGTGCCGATCCATTGGACGCCGTCAAGAAAAAAAGAAGGGGGAAAGTAAGTGACATCTCGACTTCGACGCATGCTCCTGGTGAATACGCGCACCAGTGGCAATATCACCTCGGCCAGTATCAATGAGGTCGATCCTCGCGGTGGTGCAGCCATCACCGGAGAGAACGCCGTCGGCAAAACCACGACGCTGGAGCTATTCCCTCTCTTCTTCGGTACCCTTCCCAGCCAGATCACGGAGACGGTGGGAGGGCGCGAGCCGATGCTTAAGTTTGTGCTGCCTATGCCCTACAGCGCGATCGTCTTCGAGTATCAGTGCGGCAGCGATGAGGCATACGACGTGCGTTGCGCCGTCCTGCGTCGCACTGACAACGATCACCGGCCTGTCTACCGGTTCATCAACCGCGGCTTTCGCGAAGAGGCCTTCCTGCGGACCAATGAGGAAGGGCGCCAGATTTTCTGCGACGACAAGCAGATGGTGGATGCCTACATCGCAATGGGAGCCGATTGCTCACGCCAACTCGATATTGCCGAATACCGGGCGGTGATCCTGGGAACGGAGGCTCGGACGCAGGATGCCAAGGCCCTGCGGCGCATGAGCGCTGTCTACGGATTCGGATCCCGCCTCACCAACCTGGACAGGCTGATCGCAGCGGTCGCCAAAGAGCGACTGGACTTCAAGGACTTTGTTCGTCTGGCCATCACGATCGTTCAGGAACGTCTAAACACCCACAGTGATGCGCCCAGTCGCCAAAAGGTCACTCTGCGCCAGAGTAAGGACCAGATTGATCGCTGGCTGCGTGATCGCAGCGCACTGGAACTCGCGTTTGGGATGAGCAAGGATGTCGACCTTCTTCGCGAGGCGCTAGATCAGCACGGCAAAGCTGAGATGGTGTTGCGCGGCGTTCGTCGTGAAGTGCCACCTGCACTCGCATTCCGCAAGCAACGCCTGATCTCGACGCAAGATACGCTCAAGGAAGCCCGCACCAATCTGGATGCTCAAATCACCCAAGCCGCCGATACCGTTCGTGATTTAAGCGAGGAGGCGGCTACCACTGACCAAGCGCGGCTTTCGTTTTTGCGCGAGGTGCAAGCAGAAGAGGAGCGCCGCAAGGGTTTGCAGCTTTCTCAGGTTGAGGCCATGGCATCCGATCTCGATCGGATCGGCCAGATGGAGGTCGAGTACCAAGGCCTGGTGTCCAGAGAAAAGGCAGTGGCGGGCAAGTCCAGTGACATCGAGATGCGATTTTCAGGTCTCATCAATAGCGCCGAAACTGCAGCGATGAAAGCCGCTAGCGATATTCGGGCAACAAAGGATGACGCACGGTCTCGCGCGGGAGACGAGGAAGGCGCGATCCGTTTAAGCCACGAGGCCAGGCTCCGAGAACTGGAATCAGAGTTCAACGCCATCAAAGATAGTCTCGACCCACAGATCCAGACGCTGGTCGACGAAAAGGCCAGTCTTGAGGCGCAAATTGCGGTTGCGCAACCGAGCCAGGGTGCAACGGATTCGTTGAACAATGCCCGTGGCACCGTTCGACAAGCTGCGCAACGCGTTATCAACGCCACTACAGCTGCGGCTACCGCCCAGTCTCAATATGGCCAGGCGCGGCACGATCATGAAAATGCGGAATCTGCTATGGACAGAGCGTCTGGCCGCGTGGATGAGGCACAGGCGCGGCTTGGGGAAGCCCAATCACGCATGACGCCCCCCGAGGGTTCCCTGCTCAGTGTCCTGCGCGCAAGCGCCGACAACAGCTGGAAAGACGGTCTGGCCAAGGTCATTGATCCCGTTTTGCTGGCCCGCACCGACCTCGCTCCCACTTGCAACCCAAGCGCCGATCCCGGCACCGTCTATGGCTGGAAGCTGGAGACCGCATCCATAGCCCTGCCCCCTTGGTCTGATGACCAGCAGTTGCGGGAGGTGCTTGCCCAGTGCGAAAGAACGCTCGATGCTGCGAAACGTCGGCGTGATGAGGCCACGGCAGCCATGCAAAACGCCGCGATCGACCTACAGATCAAGAATACGGTCATGGTCGAGGCCGATGGCAAGGCCTCCGTAGCCAAGACCCACCATGAAAAGGCCATTCGCGAAGAAAAAAGCGCCATCGATCAATGCGAGCTTGAAGTTACCGAACTCAAGCGCAACGGGGCAGATCAGGTGAGTGAACTCGCATCAAGGCTCGCTGAGATGCGATCGCAACTGAGGGCGGCAGGGGAGCACCAGAAATCATCCCGAGGCAGTGCCGAAAATGACCTCAGGGAAGCGCTTCGCCAGCACCAGGTTACGCTGCAGTTGTCTATCGAGTCCATTGAGGAACGGGCGGTCAAAGCAGTGACCGAGGGCGAGGCGTCTGTCAAACGACTCCAGGGTGATCGTGACGCACTTTTGGCAGCTGAGGGGGTGGACCCTGCACGGCTAGCCGAGCTTCGGGAACAGAAAGCCAGCCTCGAACAGGCGATCAACACCATCTATAGCCATCGCCCGACCGTGACACTCTGGCGCCAGTGGCTCAATGAGGGTGGTGAAAAGATCCTGGCCGGGCTCAAAGTTGCCGCTGGGCGTGCGGACACTGCGAACCAGAAGGCTCAGGACGCCCTGCGCGACTACAAGCAAAAGGCAAAGAACGAAGAAGAGCAACTTGCATCCCGCGTCTCGGAACTCGAAAAATCTGAGAGAACACTTGTCGTCGAGATCACAGCTCTGAAGGCAATCGTTGATGAACACGGCTTGAGGGAAACCACCGCGCAAGAAACCGATCCCGAACAGACACTTGAGGACCTTCGGGAACGCCTTAACCAGGCCGTCGCTAAAGTGGAGGCATGCGAGACGCTGGTTCGTCGGCGTCTCGGACCAATCCGCGATGCGCTGACCGGCCGTGCCAGTTCAGTGTCCGACTATGTGCAGCGCAGCCTAGACGCCCTGCCTGGCGAGATGTCTCCCGTGGGCAAGGCCGCCGAGCTGTGCACCATCTACGATGGCCTGAGGCGGCAGGTGCTGCCCAATGTGATCAATGACGTGACCACGATCTTGAACCAGGTACGCCAGTTCCGGGGGGTGATCACCCGCTTCGAGAACGAGGTCAACCATTTCAACAAGGAGCTGCAGCGCGGCCTGAACGTGGCCCAGTTCCACCGCATCGAGAGCCTCAAGGTTGCCATCGTCTCCAACTTCGGTGAGCTCTCGCTCATGCGAGAGATCGATGAGATCGACAAGGTGGCCCGTGCACATGAGACGAACTTGGCGGTCAACGATCGGGCCCAGCTGCCAGACGCCCACACGGCGAGTGCTCTGACCAAATTCCTGCAGCTGCTGCGCCAGGACTCCACGGTGGAGCTGGACCTAGCAGCTCATGTGGATCTGAAAGGCAGTGTCACCGTCAACGGGCAGACCCGCCATTTCAGTCGCCCAGCCGACCTCGAGCACATCTCATCCAACGGCATCAACGCGATCATTCTGATCAGCCTCCTGGTGGGCATGCTCAACATGATTCGAGGCGACAACGACATCTATATCCCCTGGATCAGCGACGAGGTGGGCAAGTTCGACCCGGGCAACTTCAAGGGACTCATGGACACCTTGCGCGAGAATCGCATCGATCCGGTTACCGCCTCGCCCACGCTCACCCACGCCGAGTTCCGCCACTTTGCACGCCGCTACGTCTTCCAGGACCGCGGCTCCATCGGGATGTTTGCACCGCACGCGAGGCCGGGCAGGCGTCCCACTGCAGAAGGGCAGCTGCAGGTTGCCGAGCCATCTTCTGGAGCCGCCCATGAAGCCTGAGACCCTCAATACCCTCCTTGCTGGCCACTTCGTGTGCCAGTACGCGTTTGCGGAGGCCCACGCGGACCTGAGCGAGCCCGGAGAGCCCGAGCGGGTCGATCAATGGTTGCAGAGCCTGGATCGGCGCCTGGCCCGGCTGGGCGATGACGGCGCCTTCTTTGTGGCACCCATGCAGGTGAACACGAACGAGCAGGTCAACAAGGTCCGGTCGGATCTGGTGCGGTTTCGAGACGTCTACGGGTTGCTCGTGGAAATGCTCAACCTGGTGCGGCTGACCAAAGATGGCTTCCGCGGTGTTCCGGGTGACTACGTTCAACTGGCCGACATCCTGATCAAGGTCAACGAGGACACCACCCTGGTTGGCCGTCTGCGCGAACTGCGCATCCCTGGGGCTGACTCACGGCTTTCAAACAATGAACTTTTGCGCAAGATGCTCGAAAAGCTTCGGGCGGACGGCTACCTCGTCCTGTCCAATCCTTCGACCGAGACCTACCAGATCACAGGCAAGGTCGATCACCTGCATGCCGTGATGCAGTACCTGGTGGAAAACGTGCCAGAGCTCACCGACAACGCGCTGTCCGAATCGGACCTCACCGAGGACGATGCCGGAGGCTCGCAAAACGACCTCCTTCGTACCGCGGACACTGATCGTCAACCTGATCCAGGAGGCCGCGGTTGAATGAGGCACCGAACCTGATCCAGCAACTGCTCAAGGCGCTGGCGGAGCACAGCGAATTGGTGACCGAGGCCATCCGTGGGCCAGTCTCCACCGGTGGCAAGCGCAACAAGGGGGTGGACACGCTGATCCGCATGCGCGCGCTGATGCCTGTGGATGAGGATACGTACTATCTCAACCCGCTGCTGCGCGAGTTTATCGGGGACTTTGTTGTCAGCTACGGGGCCTTTCGCCAGCTCGCACAGCTCGACATGCCCATTCGACAGCTGCGACTGGAGTTCGATAACTTGCGCGAGTTCCGCCGGGAGGGCTCGTTGCGCGACGCCGATCGGGCCATGGACAGGCTGGACGAGGCGGTGGTGCGGATCGGGTTCTTCATGGACCAGAACCTGCAGATGCTCGGTGCGAAGGTCACCACGAACTTCGGTGACGTCGACTCGGTGGCAGGCAAGATCCGGGAGAACAAGTTCTACATTGAAGAGGTGCGCCGTTTCAGCCGGCAGATCGTGAGTCTGAATGCCAAGGTCCAGGAGATGGAGCGAGAAGCCATCGGGCTGCAACTGCCCGAGGTGCGCCGGCTGCTCAACGTTCGAATCTTGTCCCGGCTGACCGATTGGACCGCCCGCATTGGTGACATCCAGCGTGTGGTCTCCAAGAACCTGTTTGCGCTGCGCCAGATCGAGCAGCGACAGCGCAACCTGGCCAACGTGGCGCTGTGGCTGTCGAAGAACAGGATGAGCGACGGCTTTGAACTTGAAGTCACCACGGAGGCTGCGAAGCGCCTGGCCACCCCGGTCGGACTGGTCACCACCTGGTACGTGGACGTCGCCGACAACGACATGGCGGTGACTCAGGGCATTCTCGCCGCGGCCAAGCGACTTCCCCCCATCATCGTCACGTCCAAGCCCGCACCCATCGCGTCTCCCGAGGTACTCTCCACCAAGCAGGCCGTCGTCGAACCTGCGGTCGTGCCGATCGATGAACTCATCGACGCCTACGTTGAGCACATCCGGCACCTCGATCATCACGCCGACGGCCATCCGGTATCCATGCTCCAGTGGCGCGAACGCTTCGGGGAGGTGTATGGCCTGGAGCAGACCGTTACCGATGAGGAGTGGCTGCTCTACGCCTGCGCCCAGATTGCTTCAGCCGGGCTCCCCGTTGAGGTGCTCGCGCGTCCCCGCGCACCTGGCGAATACAACGACATCTTCACGGACGCTCGTGCTCGTCAGCTCAATTCAATGTCAGCCGCACTGAGCCCATGAGTTTTTCCTCGCGCGAAGTCGCATTTCTGCAGGACCTGGCAGCCAAGGGGTCCGGCTATAAGGGTGTGTCCTTGGTGTCGCAGCACTTTCATCATCATTTCGGCATGGGCCAGCGCGTCGGGAGTCAATTCGAGTTCAGCCAGGTCGATGCCGACCGGGCGCTCCAGATGCTTGTCAACGCGGGCGTCGCGACCGAGCCCACCGGGCGAACGCTGCGCAGAGCGGAGGCAGGGTTGAACAATCCGTCGCAGGAAAAAGCCGGAACCCTTGCACCGCATCACGATTCAATCGCCGTTAAGGCTGCCCACGGCCTCTGCGAGTACAAAGAACACCCGGTGCCTAACGTGGGCTACCAAGTGCTCACCCTGGAGCAGGCGCGCGAGATTCGCGCCGACGTTCTTCTCGTGGTCGAGAACCTGGAGAGCCTTAGATTCCTAGAGCGCAATCAATGGGTCGACTATCAGGCGCTGGCTGTGCTGGCCATCTTTCGAGGTGATGGGGTCTTTAGGGCTGATGTGGTTACTAGCCTGCTTCGGACCAGCAGCGCACCGGTTTGGGCCTACTTCGATTTCGACCCTGCAGGCCTGGGCATGGCGGCCAAACTGCCTCGGTTACAGAGGATCTTGTTCCCACCAGAGGACAGGCTTGTGAGTGCTGCGCGCAAGGCGAAACAGGTGCACCTCTATGCGGATCAGGTTGCCCAATGGGAGAAAAGCCTCACCTCAGAAGACCGTTTGATAATTCAGAGACCTTGGTCTCTTCTGCAGAAGCTGAAGGTTGGGCTGGCTCAGGAGCTCATGGACTCGCTATGACGGCAGCTTTAGATAAAGACACACCAGAATGTGCTGGAGGTGCCTGTATCGGAGGATGCGCTCCGATGATCTGACTCGTATCTCAAGTATGCCGTTCGCCTCGCCAGTGTGAAGAGCGGTTGTCGCTACATGCTGGTCGTACACCCAGCTTGAAGGAACTTCGACCTGAGCTTTACCGCGTCCGCCCCCTGCCGCGCCGCCACCCCTTCCACAAATCTGCCAAAAGCTTCCAGCAACGGCACACCATCGAAAGCCGGCCCCTCCACCATCGCCAGCGCCTGCACCGTCGCCTCCAGCGTAGACACCTGGTCAGCCCTGCGCGCCGCACGGATCGCGCGGTAGTGCGTCGGTGCCGGCGCATCCAGTGACAGCCGGGGCAGACCCGCCAATGCCGGGTGCTCCAGCAACATGCGCAGGCTTTTGCGCCAGGTGGCGTCTATCACCACCAGCCGTAGGGGCGCGCCCGTGGTCTCGGTGACCAGGGGCGAGGGCGCAGCCGGCACGTCGGGGTAGAGCAGCCGGGT
The DNA here is from genome assembly GCA_947460165.1 of Comamonadaceae bacterium. Taxonomy (GTDB): domain Bacteria; phylum Pseudomonadota; class Gammaproteobacteria; order Burkholderiales; family Burkholderiaceae_C; genus Polaromonas. Next base: position 3,451 of record CANHKH010000070.1, on the reverse strand, counting down.
GTCCCGGCCTGGGCGATGCAACAAGGCCTGCAGCACTGCGGGCTCAAAGCGTTTGCCAACGACGACTTCGCAATTCGCCAGCGACAGTCGCAGCAGAGCCACGCTGTTCTTGGCGTGGCGCTGTTCCTGCGGATGCTGAAGCACCAAGACCTCGGTGCGGTGGGCTGTGGGCTGCGCCAGTGCGCATAGGCAAGTGGCCTGCGGGCGCAGGCACTGGCTGCATGTGGCGCGGCGGTATCGAGGCTCGGCGAGCGGCTCAGGGTTCATGACGGAATAATCGCACGCGGTTTGCCTTTGCCGTCTGTGCGTGACCGCATGCCATGCGACCGGCAGCCAGGGTCTTCTTGCACGGGCTGCCTGCCGAGCTCGCGCAGGCTTGAGGCCTTGGCCATTTCCCGCGGATGCTGTGTCGGCATAAAAAAGCCCGTCAGCTTGCGGCTGACGGGCAGAACATCCAAGGAGACTCTCTCAATGGGCCGGGGTTTCACGGCCCTCCCGGTGGGGAATCAGGGGATCAGCGGTTGTACGCTGTTTCGCCGTGGGCGCTGATGTCCAGGCCTTCGCGTTCTTCTTCTTCCGTCACGCGCAGGCCCACGGTGAGGTCGGCGATTTTGTAGGCGATGACAGAGACCACGCCAGACCAGACCACCGTGATCAGCACAGCTTTGGCTTGCACCAACACCTGGTCGACGATCGAGTAGTCGGCAGCGGTCACCATGGTGGCTGTGACCCAGTCGGCCACGTAGCCAGGGCCGCCCAGGGCGGGGCTGTTGAACACGCCCGTCAGGATGGCGCCCAAGATGCCGCACACGCCGTGCACGCCGAACACGTCGAGCGAGTCGTCAGCGCCCAGCAGTTTCTTCAGGGCGGTCACGCCCCACAGGCCTGCAAAGCCGGCCAACAGGCCAATGACCAGGCCGCCACCCACGCCGACGTTGCCCGCTGCGGGGGTGATGGCCACCAAACCGGCCACCGCGCCAGAGGCTGCGCCCAGCATGGAGGCTTTGCCCTTCATGAGCGCCTCGCCAATGCACCAAGTCAGCACGGCACCAGCGGTGGCCACCAGGGTGTTCATGAAGGCCAGGGCTGCAAAGCCGTTGGCTTCCAGGGCAGAACCGGCGTTAAAGCCGAACCAGCCCACCCACAGCAGCGAGGCGCCCACCATGGTCAACGTCAGGCTGTGCGGGGCCATGGCTTCACGCCCGTAGCCAATGCGCTTGCCAATCATGAAGGCACCCACCAGGCCGGCCACGGCGGCGTTGATGTGCACCACGGTGCCGCCGGCAAAGTCCAGCGCGCCCATTTGCCAAATGAAACCGGCTTTGGAGGTCATCTCTTCGACCACCTCTTTGGCGGCGTAGGCGTCAGGGCCCATCCAGAACCACACCATGTGGGCCACGGGCACGTAGCTGAAGGTGAACCACAGCACCATGAACAGCAGCACACCGGAGAACTTGGCACGCTCGGCAAACGCACCCACGATCAGCGCGCAGGTGATGCCTGCAAAGGTGGCCTGGAAGGCGGCAAACGCGATCTCGGGAATCACCACGCCCTTGCTGAAGGTGGCTGCATTGGCAAAGGTGCCGGCCGCGTTGTCCCAAATGCCCTTGAGCATGAGTCGGTCAAAGCCGCCAAAAAAGGCGTTGCCCTCGGTGAATGCCAAGCTGTAGCCGTAGACCACCCACAGCACGGAGATCAGTGAGAAGGTCACCATCACCTGCATGAGCACGGACAGCATGTTTTTGCTGCGCACCAGGCCGCCGTAGAAAAGGGCCAGGCCCGGAATGGCCATCATGATGACCAGCAGCGTGGCCACCAACATCCAGCCGGTGTCGCCCTTGTTGGGCACCAGCGCTGGCGCGGCCTCGGCAGGGGCGGCAGCAGTTGCGGCTGCAGGGGCTGCAGTTGCAGCAGCCGCTGGCGCTGGCGCTGCATCGGCCGGTTTGGCTTCAGCGGCAGCCGCAGTGGGGGCAGCCGCTGCAGGCGCTGGCGCTTGCGCCAGTGCAGCTGCGCCGCCGGTCAACAGACTCAGGCCCAAGGCCAGAGAGGCAAGTAGTTTTTTCATGGCAATGTGTTCTTTCTTCGGTAGAAAAAGCCGAGGGCTTAGAGCGCTTCTTTACCGGTTTCGCCGGTGCGAATGCGCACGACCTGCTCGAGGTCGTACACAAAAATCTTGCCGTCGCCTATCTTGCCGGTGCGGGCAGCGCCCTCCACGGCCTCGATGACGCGATCGACCAGCTCTTCAGAGACAGCCGCTTCAATCTTGACCTTGGGCAAAAAGTCGACCACGTATTCCGCGCCACGGTAGAGCTCGGTGTGGCCTTTTTGGCGGCCAAAGCCCTTGACTTCGGTGACGGTGATGCCTTGCACCCCCATGGCCGAGAGGGCTTCGCGCACCTCGTCGAGCTTGAAGGGTTTGATGATCGCGGTGACGAGTTTCATGTTTGGTGTTCCTTTCACAAGCACGCTGCACAGATAAGTACAGGTTCTGTCTAGCAGAGACCGTGCCAGTGGCCCCTGGACCGGCTTGCCAGCATCTTGTAAAAGATAGTGACCACTGTGGCGCTGTCGCTCCACGGCCACCCACAGGCGCGCATTCGCCTCTACAGTGCAAGGCATCACGGCGCGACATTTGCACCAATTTGGTGCTCTCGCATGCACCGCTTTGGACCCATTCACCCGCCCTACCCCATGAGCTTGTCTGTTGTGCACAGCCGCGCGCTGGTGGGTTTGGCGGCCATGCCCGTGATGGTCGAGGTCCACCTGGCCAATGGCCTGCCCAGCTTCACGCTGGTCGGTCTGGCCGAGACTGAAGTCAAAGAAGCCCGTGAGCGCGTGCGTTCGGCCATCCACCACAGCGGGCTGGACTTTCCGGCCAACAAGCGCATCACCGTCAACTTGGCGCCTGCCGATTTACCCAAAGACTCAGGCCGCTTTGACCTGCCCATTGCCCTGGGCATTTTGGCGGCCAGTGGGCAAATTGACGCCCGCAAGCTGGTGGGTCACGAGTTTGCGGGCGAGCTCTCCCTGGGCGGTGAGTTGCGGCCCGTGCGCGGCGCGCTGGCCATGGGCCTGGCCGTGCACGCCAGCGGGCAGGACGCGCCCCAGTTGGTGCTGCCGCCCCAGAGCGCCGAAGAGGCCGCCTTGGTGCCCGGCTCCTGCGTTTACCGCGCCACCCACCTGATGGACGTAGCCCAGCACTTTCGCCCCGGCGACGAAGCGCCCGAGCACGGCGAGGGCTGGCAGCGCGTGGTACCTGTGCCCCAGCCCAGCCGCGCCTTGTATGCGGACATGGCCGACGTCAAAGGCCAGGCCAGTGCCAGGCGGGCGCTTGAAATTGCCGCCGCCGGTGGCCACAGCCTGCTGCTGATGGGCCCGCCCGGCTCGGGCAAGTCCATGCTGGCCCAGCGCTTTGCCGGCCTGCTGCCCGAGATGAGCGTGCAAGAAGCCC
>CANHKH010000069.1 GCA_947460165.1 Comamonadaceae bacterium | reverse complement strand
CCATCAACAAGCAGCGCTTTGACAAACTGCCCGCCGAGGTGCAAACCGCCATCCGCGAGGCGGGCGACGCCTGGAATGCGCAGTACGCCAGGGCCCAAGGCGCGGCCGCTGCTGCGCTCATGCAAAACCTGGCGCAAGCCGGGGCCAAGGTCACCGACCTGTCCGAGACCGAGCGCAAACGCTGGGCCGACGCCCTCTCGCCCATGGGCAAAACCTGGGCTGCCGACGCACAAAGCAAAGGCTTGCCTGGCAATGAGGTGCTCAACGGATTCAACGCAGCCTTGGTCAAGGCCGGCGCCAAAATGCCGCGCGACTGGACCAAGTGATGACAGCGCCCGCCGGTCTGCCCGTGGACTCCTACGGTCAGTCCTTGCCCATGGGCCTGGACAAGGTGTTTGGCGCCATGAACGCGCTGGGCACCTTGTGGATCTTGGCGCTCATGGTGCTGATCAACATCGACGTGGCAGGCCGCAACCTGTTTGCCGCCCCCGTGCGCGGCGTCACTGAAATGGTCTCCATCTCGATTGTGGGCATTGTGTTTTTGCAACTGGCCGATACCTTGCGCACGGGCCGCTTTACCCGTGCCGACGTGCTGCTCGACAAGCTCAAGCGCCAGTCGCCTGTGCTGTGTGATGCGCTGCAAGCGCTGTTTCATGCGGTGGGCCTGGTGCTCATGGTGGTGATCTTGCTGGCCAGCTGGGAGCCCTTGGCCGAGGCGGTGCGCATCCGCGAGTACGTGGGCGCGGTGGGTGACTTTCAGTTGCCTGTTTGGCCCGTGCGTTTGATCACCTTGCTGGGCTTGCTGGCCACCGCCGTGTGCTTTTTGCTGCTGGCCTGGCTGGATGTGCGCCGCTTGATCCAACGCAGGAGCGCCTCATGAGCCCGGTGGCCATTGCACTGGGCTCGCTGCTGCTCATGCTGGTGCTCATTTACGCGGGCCTGCATGTGGCCATCACTTTGGGCTTGCTCAGCTTCATTGGCGTGTGGCTCATTCGGGGCGACGCTGGCGTGGCCGCCAACCTGATGGCGCAGGCGGTGAGCGACTCGATTGCCAGCCACATCTTTGGCGTGGTGCCGCTGTTTGTGTTGACTGGCTTTTTGGTGGCGCGGGCTGACGTGGGCAAAGACGCTTTTGAGGTGGCCAACCAGGCTTTCAGGCGCATACGCGGCGGCCTGGGCGTGGCCACCGTGGCGGCCAACGCTGTGTTTGCGGCCATCACTGGCATTTCCATTGCATCGGCGGCGGTGTTCAGCCGCGTGGCCGTGCCGCAAATGCTGCGCTTTGGCTACCAGCCCAAGTTTGCAGTGGGTGTGGTGGCGGGCTCGTCGGTGCTGGGCATGCTGATCCCACCCAGTTTGCTGATGATTTTGTACGGCTTTTTGTCCGAGCAGTCGGTGGGCGCTTTGTTCACGGCGGGCATCGTTCCGGGCTTGATCTTGGCCCTGGCTTTTTCACTCACCATTTTGGGCATGGCGACCTTTCGCCCGCACATGGTCTACCTCACCGGCCAAGCCCAGCCCGTCGATGACACCGATTTGATGTCCGTGCCCCGCATGCTGTGGATGATGTGGCCCATCGTGGCCTTGATTGGGCTGGTGCTGGGCGGCATTTACGCGGGCTTTTTCACCGCCACCGAAGCCGGCGCCGTGGGCGCCTTGCTGGCGCTGCTCATTGCCATCGGCAGGCGCAAGCTCAGCTGGCGCGGCTTTTGGGAGGTGCTCATAGAGACCGGCCATGTCACCGTGGCGGTGAGTTTTTTGATCATTTGCGCCAACATCTACACCCGCATGCTGGCCATGAGCGGCACACCCCAAGCGCTGGTGTCATGGATGGCGGCGGCGGGCTTGGGCGTGGCGGTGTTTTTGCTGCTTTATGTGCTGCTGATCTTGCTGCTGGGCACCATCATTGATTCGAGCTCCATCATGCTCATCGTGCTGCCGCTCATGCTGCCCATTGCCCAGCAGTTCGAGCTCAACCTCATTTGGTTTGGCGTGATCACCGTGGTGGCCGTGGAGGTGGGCTTGCTCACGCCGCCCTTTGGGCTGAGTGTCTATGTCATCAAGAGCACGCTGGGCAACACGGTCGACATTTCGCTGGGCGATATTTTTCGCGGTACCGCCCCCTTCACGCTGACCATGTTGGCCGTGCTGGCCCTGCTGGTGGCCTTTCCTTCTCTGAGCCTGGTGCTGCTGCCATGACCTTGCCCAACCCCCTGGACGGTTTCACCGTGGACCGCGCGCAGATTCGCTACATCGGCCAAGACCTGCAGCGCCCTGAATGCATCTTGGCTGAGCGCGACGGCACCTTGTGGGCTGCCGACGCGCGCGGTGGCGTCATGCGCATTGCCGCTGACGGCACGCAGCAGTTCATTGGCCAGCAGGCCGATGCGCGCTTTGCCCAAGCCGCTGCCGAGGGCAGCAAAGACTTTGAGGCCAAATTCACCCAAGGCACGCTCCCCAACGGCCTGGCCTTTGCGCGCAACGGCGATATTTTGATTTCCAACTTTGGCACCGACCTGCTCGAAGTCATGACCCGCCAGGGTCAGACCCGCACCTTGTTTGACCGCATTGACGGCCAAGCCATAGGCAAGGTCAACTTTGTGTTGCGCGACTCGCGCGACCGCATTTGGATCACCGTGTCCACCCGCGTCAACCCCTGGACCCAGGCGGCTTGTACCCGCGTGCGCGATGGCTACATTGCCGTGCTCGACGAGCACGGCCTGCGCGTGGTGGCCGAAGGCTTTCACTTCACCAACGAGGTGCGGCTGGACGCGCGCGAGGAGTGGCTCTACATTGTCGAGACCACGGGCCCGCACATCACCCGCATGCGCTTGCACGAGTCGGCCAGTGGCGTGTCGCTCACAGACCGCGAGGTCTTTGGCCCCAGCCACTTGGGCGGCTTTCCCGACGGCATTGCCTTTGATGCCCACGGCAACCTGTGGTGCACCCTGGTGATGATCGACCAACTGATTGCCCTGACCCCGCAAGGCGACAAGCGCTTGTTGCTCGACGACAGCGACCCGGTGACCCGCGAGCGCTTTTTGCAACGCGCGGCCGAGCAAACCCTGAGCCCCGAAGACATGCAGCACACCCGCGGCAGCATTGCCCCCTGGATGGCCAGCATCACCTTTGGCGGCGCAGACCTGCGCACCGTCTACGTGGGCAGCTTGCTGGGCCAGCGCATTCCCTATTTCCGCTCACCGGTGGCCGGCCTGCCCATGGTCCACTGGTAAGCATTTTTCAACCCATTCATTGGAGAACCTGATGCCACGCACCTTTGTGGATTTGTCCATTTACCTTGAAAACGACGTGATCTCCGACCCACCGGCCTTTGCGCCCAAGATCGAGTACCTCACGCACGAAACAACTGCACCGCAAATTGCGCAGTTTTTCCCCGGCCTGCAAAAAGGCGACCTGCCCGACGGCGAAGGCTGGGCGGTGGAGTTCATACAGCTGTCCACGCACAACGGCACGCACCTCGATGCCCCCTACCACTTTCACAGCACCATGAACAAGGCACTCGGCGAGAAAGAGCGCGCCATTGCCATTGACGAGGTGCCGCTGGAGTGGTGCTTTCAGCCTGGCGTGAAGCTGGACTTTCGCCACTGCGCAGACGGCCATGTGGTGACCGCCGCCGAGGTAGAAGCCGAGCTGGGGCGCATTGGCCACACGCTCTCGCCGCTGGAGATTGTGGTGGTCAACACCCGCGCAGGTTCGCGCTACGGCCACAACGACTACGTGGCCTCGGGCTGCGGCATGGGCTACGAGGCCACCATGTACCTGCTCGAACGCGGCGTGCGCCTGACTGGCACAGACGCTTGGAGCTGGGACGCGCCCTTTGTGCACACGGCGCAAAAATACGGCGCCACGCAAGACGCCTCGCTCATCTGGGAAGGCCACAAGGCCGGCCGCGACATTGGCTACTGCCACCTGGAAAAGCTCCACAACTTAGAAGCCCTGCCGCCCACCGGCTTTTACATCTCGTGCTTTCCGCACAAGATACGCGGCGCCTCCGCCGGCTGGACCCGCGCCGTGGCGATTTTTGACGACGCCTTGATGGCCAGCCAAGCATGAGCCGCGTTCATCCCTTGGACTTCACGCACGCGCCCGAGGCGCGCAGCTGGGTGGCCTCGGCCCAGGCGCCGGGCAGCGATTTCCCATTGCAAAACCTGCCGCATGGCGTGTTTGCGCGCCGCACAGCCGCAGGGCTTGAGCCCGCCCGGGGCGGTGTGGCCATTGGCGACCAGGTGCTGGACCTGGCGCCGCTGGCCGCGCTCGGCCTGCTCGACGGCCTGGCCCAAGACGCTTGTGTGGCCGCCTCGCAGCCCACACTCAATGCCCTCATGGCCATGGGCCAGCCTGCGTGGCGGGCGCTGCGCCACGGCCTGCACCGCCTGCTCTCGGACGACGCCGACCCCTTGGTGCAGCGCTCGCTCAGCGCATGCCTGCTGCCGCAGCGCGAGGTGCAGATGCGGCTGCCCGTGGAGGTGCGCAACTACACCGACTTTTACACCTCGGTCCACCACGCGCAAAACGTGGGGCGCGTGATTCGCCCGGACGACCCGCTCACGCCCAACTTCAAGTGGCTGCCGCTGGCCTACCATGGCCGCGCCTCCAGCGTGGTGGTGAGCGGCACGCCTTTCAAGCGTCCGCGCGGCCAGGCCATGGCCCCGGGCGCGCCAGCGCCTGTGTACGGGGCCTGCAAGCGCCTGGACTTTGAGCTGGAAATGGGCTTTTTTGTGGGGCCGGGCAACGCCCTGGGCGAGCCTGTGGCCCTGGGGCAGGCGAGTGCGCATGTGTTTGGCATGTGCTTGCTCAACGACTGGTCGGCCCGCGACCACCAGTTTTGGGAAATGGCGCCGCTGGGCCCGTTTTTGGGCAAGAACTTTTGCACCAGTATCTCGCCTTGGGTGGTCACCATGGAGGCGCTGGCGCCTTACCGCTTGCCCTTTGAGCGCCCAGCGGGCGACCCGCAGCCGCTGTCCTACCTGGACGACCCGGCAGACCGGGCAGAAGGCAGCTTGGACATTGAGCTGGAGGTCTTGCTGCAAAGCGCACGCCACCGCGAGCGCCAGCTGGCCGGCGACGTGGTCACGGCCACCAACTTTCGCCACCAGTACTGGACCATTGGCCAAATGCTGACCCAGCACACGGTGGGCGGCTGCAACCTGCAAAGCGGCGACCTGCTGGGCACGGGCACCATCTCTGGCCCCACGGCGGGCGAGGCCGGCGCCCTGGTGGAGCTCAGCCGGGGCGGCAGCCAAGACGTGGCCCTGCCCAGCAGCGGCGAAGTCAGGCGTTTTTTAGAAGACGGCGACCGTGTGGTCTTGCGCGCTTGGTGCGCCAAGCCGGGCGCGGCGCGCATTGGCTTTGGGGTTTGCAGCGGTGAGGTGCTGCCGGCGCTGCAGGCATGAATAAGGATGCGGCCGCCCGAGCGGCTGCGTTTCAGACCGCGAGCGCCGCAATGCCCTTTTTCTCGATGATTTGAAGCAGCTTGGCTGCGGCACCAGCAGGGAGTTTCCCCGAGGCGGGGGACTCCCACTTCTGTACCGTCGATGTGCTCACATTGAGCAAGCCTGCAAACACGGCTTGGCTCATCTTCGCCTGCTTGATGCGTATTTGTGCGACACGCTCAGGCGTATAAGCCGGCGGCGTTGAAGACATCGCCTTGATGCGGCCCAGGTCGTGTGCGGTCAGCAGCTCGTGCTTGTTCAGCAGCGCAGCCATCTCGACCAACTCTGTAGAGACGCGATCAGTTTTTTTGGCAGTCATGGCAAATTTCTTTTAACACACCAGCTTGAACTTTAATCCGGCTACAAGCCCTACCGCCAACACGCATGGACAAAAGCTGGCCCAAGCCTCAATAGCGCGGCGGCTGCGACAGCTCGTCAAACAACTCGCGGTACAGCCGCCAGCGGTTGGCGCTGATGCGGCTGGGCCGGCCCTGCACCTGCGCCTCGGTGATCACGCCGCAGCCCGGCTCGTGCAGGTGTGTGCAGTTGTGAAAGCGGCAGGCGTGCGCGTGCGCGCGCACATCGGGCATGAGCTGGGCCAGTTGCATGGGCGGAATGTGGTGCAGGCCAAACTCTTGAAAGCCGGGCGAGTCAATCAAGGCGCTTTGGCGCGACTCGTCCAGCCAGTACAGCGTGGTGCTGGTGGTGGTGTGCTTGCCCGAGTTGAGGGCTTGTGAAATCTCGGCCGTGAGCACCCGCGCGCTGGGCACCAGGCTGTTGACCAAGCTGCTTTTGCCTGCGCCCGAGGGGCCGAGCACCAGCGTGGTTTTGCCCTGCAGGCGCTCGGGCAAGTCGGCCAGGGCTTGGTCGCTTTGGTCACCGTTGGGTTTGACAGCCAGCGCCAGCACCTCATAGCCCATGTCGCGGTAGTTGCCCAAGCGTGCCCAGGCGCGCTCAAAGGGCACAGCGAGGTCGCGCTTGTTCAATGCAATCAGGGGCCGGATGCGCTCGGCCTCGGCCGCCACCAGCGCGCGCGTGAGTTGGCTTTCGGAGAACTCAGGCTCGGCCGCAATCAAAATCAGCACCTGGTCCAAATTGGCCGCAAAAGACTTGGTGCGCAATTCGTCTTGGCGGTAAAACAGGTTGCGCCTGTCCGTGACGCGCTCTATGGTGCCTTCGTCCTCGGAGGGCAGCCACTGCACGCGGTCGCCCACCACGGCCTGGTTTTTCTTGCCGCGCGGGTGGCACAGGCGGCGCTCGCCGTCGGGAGATTCCACCAGCACATGGCGGCCGAAGCTGGCAATCACCAAGCCCTCACGCTGCAAACCTGAGCCAGCCGCTTGCTGCGGCCCTTTGGCGCGGCCCTTCAATCGAGCAAGGCGTCGACCTTGGCGGCGCAGAAAAAGTCACTCACCGAGATGCCCTGCACGTCGTGGGTGTTGAACCGCACCGTGCATTGCGCGTAACTCACCTTGAGGTCGGGGTGGTGGTCTTCCATGTTGGCGATGTGCGCCACCGCATTGACAAAGCTCATGGTGGCGTGGAAATTGGCAAAGCCAAAGCTTTTTTCCAGCGCACCGTCCATCAGGCGCCAGCCTTGCGGGCGCTCGCCGTTGAGCGCTGTCAGCTGCGTGACCAGCTCGGTGGGGCCCAGGGCGCGGCGGTGTTGGTGAACAGTGCGTGTCATGCGGCGCCTTGCAAGCGGGCCAGCCGTTCAGAGGCCGGGGGGTGTGAGTAATAAAAGCGCGCGTACACCGGGTCTGGCGTCAAGGTGCTGGCGTTGTCTTTGTAGAGCTTGAGCAAGGCGCTGGAGAGGTCTTGCCCATTGGCCTGCTGGCAGGCGTAGGCGTCGGCCTGGAACTCGTGCTTGCGCGACAGCCGCGCCGACAGCGGCGAGACAAAGTAGCTGAACACGGGCACCACCATCAAGAACAAAAGCAAAGCCAGCCCATCGTTGGGCGCGGCCAGTTGGGGCCGCACGCCCAGGCCGGTGAAAAACCACAGCTGCTGCGACAGCCAGCCCAGCAGGGCAAAACCGGCCAGGCTGATGGCAAACATCATGGCGATGCGTTGGATGATGTGCTTGTGCTTGAAGTGGCCCAGCTCGTGGGCCAGCACCGCGTCCACCTCGCCGGGGTTCAATTGCTTGAGCAGCGTGTCGTAAAACACCACGCGCTTGGCCGCGCCAAAGCCGGTGAAGTAGGCGTTTGCATGGGCCGAGCGGCGGCTGCCGTCCATCACAAACAAGCCCTTGGCGGCAAAGCCGCAGCGCTGCATGAGCGCCGTCACACGGGTGCGCAAGGCCTCGTCGTCCAGCGGCTGGAACTTGTTGAACAGCGGCGCAATCACGGTGGGGTAGAGCACCAGCACCAAGAGGTTAAAGCCCATCCACACGGCCCAGGCCCACAACCACCACAGCGCGCCGGCCGCGCCCATCAGCCACACGATGAGCGCAGCAATGGGCAGCCCAATGACCGCGGCCAGCACCAGGCCTTTGGCCAAGTCGGCGACCCACAGGCCAGGGGTGATTTTGTTAAAACCAAAGCGCTCTTCCAGCCCAAAAGTGGCGTAGAGGCTGAGCGGCAGGTCGATCAAGCCGCCAATCAAGGCAAAGGCGGCCAGCAGTGCCAGTTGGGCCCACAGCGGGTTGCCCGCCGCCCAGCTGGCGCTTTGAATCAGTCGGTTCAAGGCATCGAGCCCACCCAGCAAGGTCCAGCCCAGCAGCACGGCCGTGCCCAGTGCCAGCTCCAGCATGCCCAGCTTGGACTTGGCCAAGGTGTAGTCGGCCGCTTTTTGGTGGGCTTGCAGGGTCACGGTGCTGGCAAACGCAGCAGGCACTTGGGCACGGTGCTGGGCCACATGCCTGACTTGGCGCGCGCTCAGGTAGAGCTTGGCCAGCACGCCCAGCAACAGGGCGGCGCAGAAAAACAAGGTGAAAGCCGAGGAAAGGTCTTGCATCCCAGGAAGTTTAGGGGATCAGTGAAAATCAGCCCATGCCCGACACACAAGCCCCCCCCACCGTCCTTGCCAAATCCGATCAAAACCTGGTGTGGCTCGATTGCGAAATGACCGGCCTGGACCCCGACAAAGAGCGCCTGATTGAAATTGCCATCGTCATCACCGGCCCGCATCTCACGCCCCGCATCGAAGGCCCGGTGCTGGTCATCCACCAAAGCGACGACCTGCTGGGCGCCATGGACGCCTGGAACAAAGGCACCCACGGCCGCAGCGGCCTGATTGACAAGGTCAAGGCCAGCGCAGTCAGCGAGGCCGAGGCAGAAAAGCACATTCTTGAGTTCATTGCCCGCTATGTGCCCAAAAGCGCCTCACCCCTGTGCGGCAACACCATCAGCCAAGACAGGCGGTTTTTGGTCAAGTACATGCCCAAGCTGGAGGCCTATTTGCACTACCGCAACCTGGACGTGAGCACGCTCAAAGAGCTGGCCAAACGCTGGCGGCCCGATGTGTACAGCGGCTTTCGCAAGGCCCAAAAGCACACGGCGCTGGCCGATGTGCACGAGTCCATTGACGAGTTGATCCACTACCGCACGCATTTTTTGCGTGACCAAGCGGCCGCTGCCCTGTAGAGCCGGCCTGCCGGCGAATTGTTGCGTGAGGTGCTTTTTTCAGCACTCACCGCCTGAGCCTCACTCGTGCGCCGACGCACTCCAGCGTTGGTCCCAGGCTTTGCTCAAATCGCGCCGGTCGCGTTTGGTCGGGCGGCCATGGGCCTGGCTGTCGGCGGGCTCGGGGTGCAGGCGCTGGTGTTCTTGCAACTGGGCGCGCAGCGCAATGCTCTCTGGCGTTTCTTCGTAGAGCTGCTGGGCCACTGGGGCCGAGCCGCGCTGCATGGACAAGCCCCGCACCACAAGCGTGCGCGGCATGCGTCCTTGCTGGAGTTTGACCGTGTCGCCTGGCTTCACGTCATGGGCGGGCTTGACGTTCTGGCCGTTGATCTGCACCCGGCCCTTGTCCAACTCCTCGGTGGCCAGCGACCGGGTTTTGAAAAACCGGGCGGCCCACAGCCACTTGTCTATGCGCATTTTGTCCATGGCGCTGCTGATCCTGTCGATGGAGAAGCAGCGGCTCTCAGCGCTCAGCGCCCATGGCACGCGCGGCTTGGCGGCTGTGGTCCAGGGCGGCAGCGTCGGGCGCGGCCAGGGTGTCCCAGCCGCCCATGTGCTGCTCGCACACATCGGCCAGCGCAGCCACCCAGTCCGGGTGGTCGTTCAGGCAAGGGATGTAGTGGAACTGCTCGCCACCGGCGTGCATGAAAGCCTCGCGGGCTTCGTCGCTGATTTCTTCCAGCGTCTCCAGGCAGTCAGAGGTGAACCCCGGGCACATCACGTCCACCCGCTTGGTGCCCGCCTGGGCCATGGCGATGAGCGTGGGCTCGGTGTAAGGCTGCAGCCACTTGGCCTTGCCAAAGCGCGACTGAAAGGTGACGGTGTACTTGTCCTTGGCCAGCCCCAAAGCTTGGGCCACCAGCCGGGCGGTTTTGTGGCACTCGCAGTGGTAAGGGTCGCCCATGGCCAGGGTGCGCTCAGGCACGCCATGAAAGCTCATGACCAGCTGTTCAGGCTGGCCGTGCGTTTGCCAATGCGCGCGCACGGTCTGCGCGAGCGCGGCAATGTAGCCCGCATGGTCGTGGTAATGGTTGACAAAGCGCATCTCGGGCAGGCGCCTGGCTTTTTGCCCCCAGGCGTAAACCGCATCGAACACGCTGGCTGTGGTGGTGCCGCTGTACTGCGGGTAGGCGGGCACCACCAGCACACGCTCGACCCCCTGGGCCTTGAGTTCTTCAATTTGCGTGGCCACCGAGGGTTGGCCATAGCGCATGGCGTAGCGCACCTGCACATGGTGGCCGCGCTGCTGGAGCACCTGGCCCAGCAGCTTGGCTTGCGCCTGGGTCCACACTTTCAAGGGCGAGCCTTGCTCGGTCCAGATGCTGGCGTACTTGGCGGCCGATTTTTTGGGCCGCACCCGCAAAATGATGCCGTGCAGGATCAGCATCCAAATGGGCTTGGGAATTTCCACCACGCGGTGGTCGCTCAAAAATTCGGCCAGATAGCGCCGCAAGGCCGGGGCCGTGGGCGCGTCGGGCGTGCCTAAATTGCAGTACAAAACCGCCGTGCGTGCGCCATGGGCAGGCGCAGTGCCATGGGTGTAGGTGGGTTCGGTCAAAAACGGCATGGTGCGGTATTCTCCCCCACCATGCTTGACCGAACCAAAGTCCGGGCCATTTCATTGGACCTGGACGACACCCTCTGGCCCATTTGGCCCACCATTGCCCGTGCCGAAACCGCTTTGCAAGACTGGCTGCGCGCCCGCGCGCCTGCCACCGCGGCCCTGATGACCGACCCCGGGGTGCGCCACGCGCTGCGCGAGCAGGCGCAACTCCTGCACCCGGCCAT
>CANHKH010000068.1 GCA_947460165.1 Comamonadaceae bacterium | reverse complement strand
CACCGACAGCACCCGCTTGATGACCTCGCAAAACGACGGCCGCCTGCTCGATGTGATGGTGGATGTGGGCGACACCGTCAAACAAGGCCAAGCGCTGGCGCAGATGGACACCACCGACTTGCAGCAGCAGCGGGCCGAGGTGCTTTCAGAGGTTCAGCGCTACGCCTCTGAAGAAGACAAAGCCCGTGCCGGCGGCGCCCTGGCCGAGATGCAGGTGGCCCAAGCCCGCCGCGTGCAGTCTGAGGCCAGGCTCAAGCGTGTGGTTTATTTTTTGCAGCAATCGCGCACCGAAGCGCCTTTTGACGGCGTGGTGGTCGAGGGCGAGCGGCGCAATCTGCTGGGCTCCTCGGTCAAGCGCGGCGACAAGCTGTTTCGCATTGCCCAGGTGCGCGATTTGTATGTGGTGTTGCAGGTGCCCGAGCACGCCATCCGCGAATTGCGCGGTGATGCCGAGGCCGAGCTGCTGCTGCTCAGCCAGCCTGACAAGCCTATCCGCCTGAAGGTCTCCAACTTTGTCCCCATGGCCCAGGTCAAGGGCGAGGAGGGCAACCAGTTTGTGCTCAAGGCCCAGATCTTGGACCCCGTGGCCCCCTGGTGGCGCCCGGGCATGACCGGTTTGGCCAAGATTGACGCGGGCTCGCGCAACATCTCCTGGGTCTTGTTTCACCGCACCATTGACAAGCTCAGGCTGTGGTTGTGGTGGTGAGACAGGCCTGGGCGATGACGCACTTTTTTCAACCTGAGCGTGCGGCCTTGCCGCGCGCGCACACCGTTTAAGCGCCATGTCTGGAGCCATTTACAGCGACGCCTGGTACCGCATCGCCGAGGCACGGGTCAGCCTGCTGCCCGGTGTGCGCACCAGCCGCCAGAGCTACCGAGGCCAGCCCTGGGTGGTGTTGGAAGACGCTTTTGCCCACCGGTTTTTTCGCATCACGCCCGAGGCCCATGCGTTTTTGCTGACGCTGCACCAAGGCGTGACGGTGGATACGGCCTGGCAGGCGTACTTGCGGGCCCACCCCCAGCGCGCACCCGGCCAAGAAGAGGTGGTGCAACTGCTCTCGCAGCTGCACGTGTCCAACCTGCTGCACTTCAGTGACGGCTCCAACAGCATAGAAATCGACCGCCGTGCCAGCGAGGTGCGCGGCAAAGAGCTGCGCAGCAAGCTCATGTCGTTTTTGTACTTTCGCATGCCTATTTGGGACCCGGACGACACGCTGACCGCCATGGACAAAGCCTTGCGGGCAGTGCCCACCTGGCTGATGGTGGTGCTGTGGCTGGCGGTGGGCTTGGCTGGAGCGGTGGCCGTCATAGGCAATTGGCACCTGGTGGGCGACCGCGCGCAAGGCGCATTTGCCTGGGCCAACTTGCCATGGCTTTACCTGTGCATGGCCGTGATGAAGGTGATCCACGAGATGTGCCACGGCTTGGTGTGCAAGCGCTATGGCGGCAGCGTTCACACCTTTGGCCTGATGTTCTTGGTGACCACGCCGCTGCCTTATGTGGACACCACGGCCACCTGGGCCTTTCCGGACAAGCGCCACCGCATGCTGGTGAGTTCGGCGGGCATGTTGGCCGATTTGTTCATGGCAGCGCTGGGCGCGTTAGTGTGGGCGGCCACTGGGCCTGGCCTGGTCAACAGCTTGGCGTTCAACGTCATGTTGATTGGCTCGGTCTCCAGCTTGCTGTTCAACGGCAACCCCTTGCTGCGCTTTGACGCCTACTACGTGTTGGCCGACGCACTGGACATTCCGAACTTCTACCAAAAGTCCCAGCAGTACTGGTTCTTTTTGGCCGACCGCTATCTGCTGGGCAGCCATGCGGCGCGCTCGCCGGTGGACGTGCCCAGCGAGCGCAAATGGTTCTTGCTGTATGCGCCGGTGAGCCTGGTGTACCGGCTCATCGTGTCGTACGCCATCGTGCTGTTTGTCATGGACATGTGGCTGGGCCTGGGCCTGGTGATGCTGGTGCTCACGCTGTACATGCTGCTGTGGGCGCCAGCCTGGAAGGGGCTCAAACATTTGTTTGGTTCTCAAGTGCAGGCCCACCGCTGGCGCGCCTGGGGCGGCGCGGGCGGCTTGCTGGGGGCGGCCGCCTTGCTGGTGTTTGCCGTGCCTTGGCCGCACTCCATCACGGCCCAGGGCGTGGTGCAAATGAGCCGCTTTTCGGTGCTGTATGCGCCGCTGGATGGGCGCTTGGAGCGTGCCGTGCTCGGTCAGGGCCAAACGGTGGCAGCGGGCACGCCACTCATGTGGTTTGACGCCACCGCGCTCAAGCTGGACATAGAGCAGGCCCTGCGCGAGCGCGACGAGCTGCTGGCCATGGAGCGCGCCTCGCTCTCGCGTCAGTCGGTGGATTTGCAACCCTTGGTGGAGCAGCGTCTGGCCAAAGAGCAACGGGTGCTCGAGCTCAAGAGCCGGCTGGACAAAGCCGTGCTGCGCGCCCCGCACGAGGGCCGCTATGTGGCGCTCGAAGGGGCTGAGCGTCAAGGCGCTTGGTTGGGCCAAGGCGCCGAGGTCGGCCATGTGCTGGACCCCTCGCAGGGCTATGCCTTTGTGGCCGTGGTCTCGCAAGAGCGCGCCCGCGAGCTGTTTGCCTCGCCCGTGGGCGAGATCAATTTGCGCGTGTTGGGCCAGGCCGATCATTTGATCGAGGTCGAGCGCGTGGTGCTGCTGCCTTACCAGCTCGATCGCCTGCCCTCGGCCGCGCTGGGTTGGCTGGGCGGTGGCGATTTGGCGGTGTCCAACCAAGACGCCAAGGGTGAAAAAGCCGCCGAGGAATTTTTTGAAGTGCGCCTGACCCTCAAGCCCGACTCGACGACCGGTGTGGTACTGGCCCACGGCATGCGAGGCTTGCTGCGCTTGACGTTGCCGCCGCGCTCTTTGTATGAGCGCATTGACGAGTCGCTGCGTCAGTTGGTGCAAAAGCGCTACCGACTGGGATGAGCTTGGCATGAATCCAGATGCCGGTCTTCGCCGAGAAGCGTGGCACCCGCCCCGGGGCCTGCTGGCCGAGCGGGCCTGGCTGCCCATTTGGCGCGAGCGTTTTCGGCGCCTCAGTGGCATGGCCAGCCAGCAAACCGAGGCCGATGTGCTGCGCGTCAAGCGCAGCGCCGAGCAAGCGCAAGGCCTGTCAGAGCAGGCGCTGCCGGCCGCGCTGGAGCAACTGTCGCAGCGCCTGCGCTACGCCGGCGCCTTGGCGCCCGACAGCGGGCCAGAGCGGCGCGCCTGGTTTGAGCTGCGGGCTCAGTTGCTGGGCCTGTGGTGCGTCAGTGCCCAACGTGTGCTGGGCCTCAAAGCCCACGACACACAAATTCGCGCCGCGCTGGAAATGCACAACGGTCATCTGGTGCAACTGGCCCCCGGTGAAGGCAAGACCTTGGCCATTGGTCTGACGGCCGCGCTCTATGCCAGCGCCGGCCGGCCCTGCCATGTGATCACCTCCAACGACTACCTGGCCGCGCGCGACGCCGAGCTGATGGCGCCGCTCTTGGCCCAGGCCGGCTGGCGGGCAGTGGCTGTGACCACAGACACCCCGCCCGAGGCCCTGGCCGCAGGCTATGCCGCAGAAGTGGTGTATGCCACCGGCAAGCAATTGCTGGCCGACCACCTGCGCGACGACCTGCTGCTGGGCGGCGCCAAAGACCCCATGGGTCGGCGGCTGTGGGAGATGAAGCGCAGCAGCCAGCAGTCTCGCCCGGTGGGCCGCGGGCTGTGGGTGGCGATTGTGGACGAGGCCGACAGCGTGCTGATTGACGAGGCCACCACACCGCTCATTATTTCGTCGGCCGACGACAACCCCATGCTGGTCGAGGCGGTGCTGGCGGGGAAAAAGATTTTTGAGAACCTGCAGGCCGATGTGGACTACGTGGTCAAAACGGAGCCCGTGACCGATATCCGTTACACCGAGGCGGGTAAAAAGCGCATTGATGACATGGCCTACATGCTGCCGCCTTTTTGGCGCTTTCCTGAGCGCTCACAAGGCATGGTGTCGCTGTCCATCATGGCCAAGTACGTGTACCTGCGCGACCGCCATTACCTGGTCGACGAAGAGGGCAAGGTGGTCATCGTGGATGAAAAAAGCGGCCGCGTCATGGCCGGGCGCTCCTGGAGCCACGGCATCCACCAGGCCATTGAGGCCATGGAGGGGCTGGAGCTGAGCAGCCCGCCCAAAACATCGGCCCGCATGACCTTTCAGGTTTTTTTCAACCGCTACCACCGCCTGTGCGGCGCCAGCGGCACTCTGCAAGGTATTCATGGCGAGCTGCGCCAGACCTACGGCGTGGAGGTGGTGGCAGTGGCCCCCCGTGTGACCAGCCGCTTGAGCATTGCGCCTTGGCGGCCCTTTGCCAAAGCGGACCTGCGCATGCAGGCCTTGATCGACGAATTGCTGGCCTGCCACGAGCGGGGCCTGCCGGTGCTGGTGGGCACGCGAAAACTGGCAGACACCGAACGCCTGGCACAGGCCCTGGCCTTGCGCCAGGTGCCGCACCAGGTGCTCAATGCCAAACACCACGCCGAGGAGGCCCGCATTGTCGAGCGCGCGGGCCAGTGGGGCGCGGTCACGGTGTCGACCAACATGGCCGGGCGCGGTACCGACATCATGGTGCCACCCGAGGTGGCGGCCCGGGGCGGTTTGCAGGTGCTGATGTTCGAACCCCACGAGGCCACGCGCATTGAATGGCAGCTCTATGGCCGCTCGGGGAGGCAGGGCGCGCCCGGGGCCGCCGCCGGTTTTGTGTGCCTTTATGACGAGTTATTGGTGCAGGGCCTGGGCAAACTCTATGTGCGCCTGGTGCCTGCACTGGCCCCGATACTGCTGAGCCGCTGGGTGCTGCCCCACTTGGTGTGGTGCGCCCAAGGCATCACGCAGTGGAAGGCGGCCTCCCAGCGCAAGCGACTGGCCGAACGCGAGCGCAAGACCGCCAGCCAGCTGTCTTTTTCTGAATAAACCCAACCACGACTATCACTCATGCCGCTCATCAAAATCAACGGTCTGGCCTACGAGTTCGACACCCTGGACGAAGAAGCCAAGGGCCACCTGCGCTACTTGGCCTACATAGACTCCGAGCTCGAGCAATTGGCCATGCGCATGACCGTGATGAAAATCTCGCGCGATCAAATTGGTCAGCGCCTGGACGCGGCCTTGCTGCGCCAAAGCGTGGCCCAGTCGCCGCCTGAGTTGGCGCAAAAACCTCAGCCTGCGCCGAGCGCCGGCGCATGAGCGAGGCTTTTGAGACCACCGTCGCCCCTGACATGCCTCAGGTGCGCGACTGGCTGGGCCGGCTGCGCCTGCAGCAGGGTTTGGATGCCGCCCGCCAAGCCCTGCACATGCTGCGCCTGCGCCACCCCGGTCACGCGGGCGTGCAAGAGTTGGTGGACTGGCACGACGCGCAGTGGTGGCAGCCCTTGGAGTTTGGCGGCATTCGCCTGGTGCGGCGCGCCCCGGAGCACTTTGAATTTGTCTGGTCGGTGGTGCTCAACAAAGCGTTTGCAGCCAAGCTCAAACACATCCCCGAGCATCTCACGGCCCGTGACCTGCTGCACATCTTGACCCAGGACCACACCGCCTTGCTGCCCGACAGCCGCAGCGTTCAGTGGGTGGTGTTCAAGGGCGACCAGCCCATAGGCCTGGCCATGTTTGTGAACATCAACTTTCGCAACCGCACGGCCGAGCACATCATGGGTCTGCTGCCTGGGCACGACATTTCGGTGCTGGTGGGTGATGCCTACTGCGCCACCTTGATGTTTGCCTTCCACAGCCTGGGCCTGAACAAGGTGGTGGGCCTGATTTACGACAGCAACAAAGCGGTGGCCGAGCAGCAAGAAAGGCTGGGCTTTGAGCGCGAGGGCCTGCTGCGCCAAGCAGTGTGGAATGAGGCGCAGCAAGGCTATGAGGACCTGCTGCAAATTGCGCTCACGCGCGAGGGCTTTGACCGCAACCGGGTGCTCCAAGGCATACGCCGGCGCCGGCCGCACGATGCCCTGTTTGAGCGTCAGCGCGAGTGGTCGCGCTATCCGCTCAGCTGAGCGCCGGGATGAAGGTCTTGAGGTAGTTCAGGCTGAGGTCGTAGGACAAGATGATGCGCTCTTGCGTGCCTTCATGGACCACGCTGTGCAAGTGTGCTCCGCCGTCTTTGAAGGCCAAGAACTGACCGGTCTGCCAGGTCCGCGTGACCGAGCCCACGGTGATGCGGCAGCCCGGGTCTTGCGCCAAGCACAGGTGAATGCGCAGGTAGGTCTGCGTCCAGCCCCGGTGCGGGTTGATCACCGAGCCCGGAATCAAGCGGCTGACAAACACATTGCGCAAATGCCCCTCGCTCTCCAGCGGCGCAATGGTGCTTGAGGTCACCGGCAATTTGCTGCGAAACATGGCCACCAGCGGGGCAATGTTGATGGCCAACTTGTCCTTGGACAGCTCAATGTGCTCGCCCTGAAACACCGACAGCGGAAACGCGTCCCAGGTGTTTTGGTACAGGTTGGCGTACTTGGGGTAGGGCATGAAGGGCTTGAACTGCGGAATAAAGCCCAGGATTTCATCGCGGATGTCACTGGCCTTGGCCAACACATCCTGCGCCCAAGGCACTTGGTGCAAGAAGTGGTCCCAAAACGGGGGTTCCTCTGTGTGGATGAAGTGGTTGTTCATGGTGTTCATCAATTCAGCGGACAGTCTTCACCAATAAATACCCCAGGCGCCGCGCTGCAAGAGCGCGTGGCACTGCAGCATGATGCGCGGCACCGGCTCGCTTGTGGGGTGCAGCACCGCCTGGTGCGGCACCAAGCCGGTGTGCAGCGTCAATTGCCCAAGATGATAAGGGTGGAACAGCGGCTCCGGCCCCGGCCACAAGGTCAAGCCCGCACCCGAGGGCATGGACACGGGCAGGGTCAGCGTGAGCACCTGCCCCGGCTCGGGTTGGGCCAAGCCAAACACCTGCTTGAACTGCAGGTCCACATGCCGGCTGGCCACCGCTTGTGCAAACACGGGGTGGGGCAGGTGGATGTGAAAGCCGGGCAAGGCCGCCTGCTCACCCACACAGGCGGCGGGCTGCCCCGACCATTGCGCCAACACCTCGCAGCAGCGCGCCAGCAAGGGCGCAAAGTGGGTGTGCAGCAGGCGGTTGTTTTCTTGGCGCAACAGCTTGTGGTGGTAGGCCTGCTGGCCGCCCAGCAGCGGGTCGCCCTTGACCGCATCGAGGTAGGCCGCCAGGCCCAAGGTGTAGAAGGGCAGCTGCGCATCGCGCCTGGTCCAATGCGGCCGCAGCGCCAGCACCTGCGCCGCCCAAAAAGCGCATTCCTCGGCCTGGAGCGCGGGCAAGTCGGTCAGCAGGGGGGCGGGGTGCATGGGGCAGCGCGGGGCGAATGAGTGCGGATCAAGGCGCTATTGTCCACGCGGCATAGCTTGCCTGATTCACCCTGTTGCAGTATGGCGGCCTGGCAAAGTCGCAGACCTCACGACGCCGACCCTGGTGCCGTCCTGGTTGGTGCCTGCCAAAGACCCGCTTCACGCATGCGTTGGAGGTGATTCATCGCCCATCGAATTCGAGAGCAAGCGCCATGGGGTCTGCCCATTAGCCGCTCGCAGCTCATCACGCGGTTGGCACCATCGAGTCAAAAACATCGGATGCCGCAAAAAGCTCATTAAATTTCATATTGTGAAATATGCCGCGCCCTGTGTCATTTCACGGTCCGTGATGCGGATCATTTTGAATTGTTTTGTATGACGCGCTGCATTCAACATGCAAGTGTTTGCAAGGAAAGGGGGGCAGCTCTGACGAAAATTCGCAGATGTATTTGTGATGAAAAGTCTCTTTGACCCACGGGTGAAGTGCTCAGCTGCTTTCTGGCATCGTAAAAGGGGTGTCGTACGCCTCACCCGGGCTGTCTGTTGGAACGCCTTGGTGGCCACCCATTGAAAGAGAATTTACATTAAGATACATTACTGTATAGACAAGCAATTCTGACTATTTATGACTTTTTTCCTGGAATGATGGTCATTTTTGTCGTCTATACGACGTCTGTTGCTCACTTTTTTTGAATGATTTTTTGATATGTTTAAATCTTTGGTTCCTGTCAACAAGGCCCGCCACGAAGGCAAAAAAATCAAGCAAGTGCAAGGCTTTGGCTTTGCGGCTGACTTTCACATCGCCTCCATCATGGTCCACGAGTTCGCCCGCGCGGCCTCGCTCTACCCCGTGGTGTTCTTGGAAGACAAGGAGCAAGACAGCTTCCGCCCCGTGGTGCTCATGGGCATGGACGCCGGTGAAAACCTGTTTGTGGGCGCCGACGGCAAGTGGCAAGCGTCTTACGTGCCTGCCATCATCCGCCGCTATCCCTTTGCCCTGGCCAGTGCCGGCGAAGAAGGCAAGTTCACGGTGTGCATTGACGAGGGCAGCGATCTGATCAGCGAGACCGAGGGCCTGCCTTTGTTCAACGAGCAAGGCGAGCCCGCTGAGGCGCTGGAAAACGTCAAGCGCTACTTGGGCGAGCTCCAGCAAATGGACGCCTTCACCAACGAGTTCTGCAAGTACATGGTGGCCCACAACATGCTCACCCCGCTGAACATGCGCGTGCAACAGGCCGACCAGGTCAAGAACATCAATGGCTGCTACGTCATCAACGAAGAGCGCTTGAACGGCCTGAGCGTGGACGGCTTCATGGAGTTGCGTGACAAGCGCTACCTGCCCGCCGTGTACGCGCACTTGCTGTCGCTGGCCCAAATTGAGCGCCTGATGACGCTCAAGGAAGATCGCCTGGCTGCGCTGTCCCCAACAGTCTGACCCCCCTTGCTTTCCAGCCGCCACATGCCTTCGCTTTCGTGCTTTGGCACGGGCGCTGGCTTGGGCGATTGCGCCATGGCTCAGCCGAGGGCTGCGCTTTTGCATGTCCTGGCCAAGGCCAAATACGCTGGGTCTGCCTGTGCTGCACCTGTCTTTGAGCGCCCAGAAGACAGGGGGCGGAGTCTGCCTTTGAATTTACGGTCCACTTCGCTCAGGCTTGGCTTGGGCAACTTGGAGACTGTGGGTGGCCTGAGGGCCACTTTTGCTTTGAATCTCCCTCAGCACACGCCATTGGTGCGCGTCTTGCTTATCCGCTTACACACGTTTTTCCGCCAGATGCAGGCTGACGGCTTGCTTGCCTGCGTCCGTCGGTTGTCACCCAGTGCAAGTTGAGTCATGAATAAAACCAAACGATCACGGCCCGCATGGGTGAAGCGGGCATTGAGGCCCAACTCTTTTCGAGTTGAGCCCCTGGAGCCGCGCGTTCTGCTGTCCGCGGATCCCGTTTTCTCACCCATTGCGGCGGCCTTGGCCGGCGACCGTCAGGACATCAAGAGCCTGACCGAGGCTTACAGCGCGCAGCAAAGCAGCACCAGTTCGGTGTCCGTGCCTTTGTTGTCGCGGCTGCTGTCCAACCCTGCGGCCATCAGCGCGGCCCAGACTTTTGCGGTCGATGCCACGCTGTTCGACATCGGCCAACTCTCTTTGCAGTCAGGCCTGTTGGGTGGCGCTGTGCGCGTGGCGGGCAACGAGGTGCTGGGCGGCAGTGGTGCGTTTGAGGGTGACTTGACGGTCGAGGGCCTGCTCAGCCCGGGCTATTCGCCCGGCGTGCAGAACTTGGGCACCTTGACCTTGGGTGCCGGCTCGGCCACCTTGTTTGAGATTGCCGGCGCCACCCCGGGCACGGGTGCGAACTTTTACGACCAGATCAACGTCAGCGGCCTGGCCTCCCTGGACGGGCAGATTCAGGTCGACCTGCTCAATGGCTACCGGCCCACCGACGGGCAGGTGTTCAACGTGCTCACCTACGGCAGCGTCAGCGGCGGCTTTGCCAGTGGCAGCGGCCTGATTGATGCAGGCGAGGGCGTGTATTTTGAGGTGCTCACCGCCTCCAAGGGCCTGAGCCTCAAAGCCCATGTGCTGGACGCCAGCACCGCCCAACTGGTCAGCGCCCTGCGCTCAGCAGTGTCTGCAAACGACCAGGCCCTGCAAGACCGCGTGGGCCAGTGGCTCAACTTTGACTACTTCCGCAACAACAGCAGCTACAGCTTTACCGGCAGCATCGCCCTGGGCGAGGGCTTTAGCCTCAGTGGCTCGGCCACCCTGGGCTTTACCAACAACGTGGTGATCGCCGGTCAGACGGTGGATGTGTTCACCCTGGGCCTGGAAAACGCCAGCGGCCATCTGGGGCTGGACGCCAACAGCACCAGCGCGCCTGGCTTGAAGTTCACCGACGCCGACCTGGGCGTGCTTTGGCTGCGCAGCGAAAACCTGGCCAATGACGGCGGTTGGCTGTGGGCAGAAGGCACGGTGTCTGGCCTGTCCATGGTGGGCTCCAGCAATGTGTCGCTCACCGCCTCTTCGCTCACCCTGGACTTTGCCCAAGGCTTGGGTACCACGGGCGGTGTGGCCAACACCACCTTGCTCGACCTCTCGGCCGCCGCACGCAGTGTGGTGGTGGGCAGCACCACTTACACCTTTGACAGCGCCACCACCACCGAGCGCGCTGCCGTGTCGGGCACCGGCTCCTTGAACATGGCGGGTTTGGTCAGCGTCTCGGGCACCTTGGGCTTTGCCTCGTCAGTGAGCGGCTTGCTGGCCGCAGGCACCGGCATCACCGCCCGCATGAATGCGGGTGGCGTGTCTTTGGGCTTGGACAACGCCAGCTTGGGCCTGGCGATTGACAGCAACAACACCTATCAGTTTGAAGCCAGCGGCAGCTTCTACGTCAACGGCGGCGGCTTTGCCAACGTCAGCGCCACCAGCGCGCTGCTGCGCCTGAACACCACGGGCGTCACCCAGGCCGAGAAAGTTTTGCAGGTCGGTGGCCTGAGCCACACCCTCTCGGCCATGGGCGCCACGGCCGACCCCGTGCTGAACGTCACCGGTCTGCAAGCGCGCATAGGCGAGAGCCTGCAGGTCTCGGGCAATTTGTCGTTTGAGCGCGATGCCACCACTGGAAACCTGGAAGTCGTGGCCAGCAATGCCAGCGCCTCGGTGCGTGTGGGCGACATGCGCGCAGGCGT
>CANHKH010000067.1 GCA_947460165.1 Comamonadaceae bacterium | reverse complement strand
TAGCGCAGCCCTTCGGTGTTGAGCACCTTGTAGTCGTCCATCACGATGGCGTTGTCCAGCCCGCCGCCCAGGGCCAGGCCGTTGGCCCGCATCATCTCCACGTCTTTGGTAAAGCCAAAGGTGCGGGCGCGGGCAATGTCGCGCACATAGGAGCCGGTGGCCATGTCGAATTCCACGCGCTGGCCGGTGGAGTCCACCGCGGGGTGGTCAAAGTCAATTTCAAAGCTGAGCTTGTAGCCCTCGTAAGGCGACAGCCGCGCCCACTTGGCCGAGGCGCCCTCGCCTTCACGCACCTCCACGGGTTGGAGCAGGCGCACAAAACGCTTGGGCGCGGGTTGCAGCTCAATGCCTGCAGACTGCAGCAAAAACACAAACGACGAGGCCGAACCGTCAAGAATAGGCACTTCTTCGGCCGTGATGTCTATGTAGAGGTTGTCCAGCCCCAAGCCGGCGCAGGCCGACATCAGGTGCTCCACCGTGAAGACCTTGGCCGAGCCCACCGAGATGGTGGAGGCCAAGCGGGTGTCGGTGACCGCAGTGGCTGAAATGGGAATGTCCACCGGCAGGGGCAGGTCGGTGCGTCTAAAGACAATGCCCGTGTCCGCTGGCGCGGGCCGCAGCGTCAACTCCACGCGCTGGCCACTGTGCAGGCCCACGCCGACTGCCTTGGTCAGGGATTTGAGGGTGCGTTGCGCAAGCATGAACAGATTTTAGGCGGGCCTGAGCCCGCGCTGCCAGCACAGCCCCAATGGCCTCAGGGGCCGCTGGTGTGACCCGACCCGAGCCCGCGCCCTGGACTTGCCCATGCAAAAAAGGCCTGCCGGCGAGTGCCCGGCAGGCCATTCAGGCGAAGCGCTGAGAATCAGTCGGCCTGTTTGCGCAAAAAGGCAGGGATCTCGAAGTCGTCCATGCCGCCCGAGGCCAGCGCGTCCACCTTGGCAGCCGCCTGCGAGCGGTTGTTGCGCCAGACGCTGGGCACAGACATGCCGTTGTAGTCTGGCTGGCCGCCGGCCAGGCCCGCACCCAAGCCGCTCATGCCCACATTGACAGCGGGCATGTTGTCGGTGCCCGTGCGCTGAATCACCTGCAGCGGGGCGGTGCGGCGCACGCCCTGGCGGCTCAGGCCGGTGGCCACCACCGTCACGCGGATGTCCTCGCCCAATTCTTCGTCGTAGGCCGTGCCGTAAATCACATGCGCATCGGGCGAGGCGTAGGCGCGAATGGTGTTCATGGCTTGCTTGGACTCGCTCAGCTTGAGCGAGCCTTTGGCCGCGCTGATCAGCACCAGCACGCCCTTGGCGCCAGACAGGTCAATGCCCTCCAGCAAGGGGCAAGCCACGGCCTGCTCGGCGGCAATGCGGGCGCGGTCTGGACCGTTGGCCTTGGCCGTGCCCATCATGGCTTTGCCAGGCTCGCCCATGACGGTGCGCACGTCTTCAAAGTCCACGTTCACATGGCCGGGCACGTTGATGATCTCGGCAATGCCGCCCACGGCGTTTTTGAGCACGTCGTTGGCATGGGCAAAAGCCTCGTCCTGGCTCACGTCGTCGCCCAGCACCTCCAGCAGCTTTTCGTTGAGCACCACGATCAGCGAGTCCACATTGGCTTCGAGTTCGGCCAGGCCCGCATCGGCGTTGGACATGCGGCGGCCACCTTCAAAGTCAAAGGGCTTGGTGACCACCCCCACGGTCAAAATGCCCATTTCCTTGGCCACGCGGGCAATCACAGGGGCGGCACCGGTGCCGGTGCCGCCGCCCATGCCGGCGGTGATAAAGAGCATGTGCGCGCCGTCAATGGCGGCGCGGATGTCGGCCTCGGCCAGCTCAGCGGCCTCGCGGCCCTTGTCGGGCTTGCTGCCAGCGCCCAGGCCGCTGGAGCCCAACTGAATGACCTTGTGCGCCGTGCCGCGGCTGAGCGCCTGCGCGTCGGTGTTGGCGCAAATGAATTCCACGCCTTGCACGCGTGTGCTGATCATGTGCTCCACGGCATTGCCGCCGCCGCCGCCAACCCCGATCACCTTGATCTGGGTGCCTTGGTTGAATTCTTCGATGTCCATCATTTCGATGCTCATGTGAGCCTCCTGTTAATCTGCAGTTGCCTGAAAGTTGACCTGTTTTTTTCTTGAATCACTACCAAATTTTTCATGCGGGCGGGTCAGCACCTCCTGCATGCATAAGTCCGTTCAAACGAGGATAACGCTGTAAGGGCGGATTCATCAAAAATTCCCCACCAGCCACTCTTTGACACGGCCAAAAGCGTTTTGCATAGAACTGGCTTTTTGCGAGACTTTGAAGCCCCGCAGCCGGGCCAGCCTGGCTTCCTCCATCAAGCCCATGACGGTGGCCGCACGGGTTTGCGCCACCATGTCTGACAGGCCGCTGTTGTAGCGTGGCATGCCGCGCCGCACGGGCTTGAGAAAAATGTCCTCGCCCAGCTCCACCATGCCCGCCATCACGGCCGAGCCGCCGGTGATGACAATGCCCGAGGACAGCATTTCTTCGTAGCCCGACTCACGGATCACTTGCTGCACCAGGGCATAAATTTCTTCGACGCGCGGCTCAATCACACCGGCCAGCGCCTGGCGGCTGAGCATGCGCGGGCCACGGTCGCCCAAGCCGGGCACCTCCACCTGGGTTTCGGGGTCGGCCAGCAGCTGCTTGGCGCAGCCGTGGTCCACCTTGATGTCTTCGGCGTCTTTGGTGGGTGTGCGCAGCGCCATGGCAATGTCGCTGGTGATCAAGTCACCTGCAATCGGGATGACCGCCGTGTGCCGAATCGCGCCGCCCGTGAAAATGGCCACGTCGGTGGTGCCCGCGCCAATGTCCACCAAGGCCACGCCCAGCTCTTGCTCGTCTTGGCTGAGCACGGCCAGGCTGGACGCCAGCGGGTTGAGCATCAGCTGGTCCACCTCCAGGCCGCAGCGGCGCACGCACTTGATGATGTTCTCCGCCGCGCTTTGGGCGCCGGTGACGATGTGCACCTTGGCCTCCAGGCGGATGCCGCTCATGCCTATGGGCTCGCGCACGTCCTGGCCATCAATCACAAACTCCTGCGGCTCGACCAGCAAGATCCGCTGGTCGGTGGAAATATTGATGGCCTTGGCGGTCTCGATCACGCGGGCCACATCGTGCTGGGTGACTTCTTTGTCTTTGACCGCCACCATGCCGCTGGAGTTCATGCCCCGGATGTGGCTGCCGGTGATGCCGGTGTAGACGCGCGAGATTTTGCAGTCGGCCATCAGCTCGGCCTCTTTGAGCGCCTGCTGAATGCTTTGCACCGTGGCGTCTATGTTGACCACCACACCGCGTTTGAGGCCGTTGCTGGGCGCAATGCCCAAGCCGGCGAGCTTGAGCTCGCCGCCAGGCATGACCTCACCGACCACCACCATCACCTTGCTGGTGCCTATGTCCAGTCCCACCACCAGATCTTTGTATTCTTTGGCCATGCTTCGCTACCTTGTTATCTGCTGTTTTTTACCAGGCCCACTCACCGTGGTCACGCCGCGCAGCTTCAGGGCGTAACCATTGGGATAGCGCAAGTCGGCCGACTCGATGTTGCGGCCGAACCTGGTAGACGTTTGACTCACCGTGGCCAAAAAGCGCCGGGTGCGCTGCTCAATCGCGTCAATCTGACCCACGCCCAGCTCCAGCATGGCGCCGCTTTCCAGGCGCGCCCGCCAACTTCCACGACCCGTCAGCTCGAGCTGCACCAAAGGCACATCTAGCGTATCAAACAAAGGCGACAGCACGCGGAAGGCTTTGAGCACCTCGGGGGCTTGCGCCTTGGGGCCATGCAGCAGGGGCAGCTCTTCGGCCTCGACATCGCCCTCATTGACCTCGAAGACCTCGCCTTCGGTGTTGATCAGGCGGCTGCCAAACTCTGTTCCCCAAAAAGCCACGGGCTCGTGCTCGACCAAACGCACGCGCAGGCGGTCGGGGAACTCGCGCCGCACCTCGGCCTGGCGCACCCAAGGCAAGCTCTCAAAGGCTTGGCGGGTGTTCGCCAAGTCCAGCGTGAAAAAGTTGCCTGTCAGCTTGGGGGCCACGTTGGCGCGCAGCGTCACCGGGTTGTTGTGCTGCAGCTCGTTGTCAATGCGAATGGTCTCCAAGGTGAAGGTTGGCTGGCTGATCAACCATTTGCCCACCAAGCCCAGCAACAAAGCGACGAACAGCAGCAGCAGCAGTCGGGCGAGCCGGTTCATCAGCCGCACATCCAGCGGCAAGGGGGCTGCAAAGGCTGGGCTGCGGCTCACTGCTCGCGCCTTTCATAGTCCAGGCTGGCCGTGGCCAGCACGGCCAGGCACAGGTCTTCATAAGACAGGCCCTGGGCACGCGCCGACATGGGCACCAAGGAATGTCCGGTCATGCCGGGAGAGGTGTTCATCTCCAGCAAATAGGGGCGGCGGCTGGCCGCATCAATCATCACGTCGGCCCGGGCCCAGCCCCGGCAACCCAGGCTGGCAAAGGCTTTGAGCACCAACTGGCCAATGGCCTCTTCCTCGCCGGCTGGCAAGCCGCAGGGCACCAGGTACTGCACCTCGTCGGTAAAGTACTTGTTTTGGTAGTCGTAGTTGCCGTCTGGGGCCACGATGCGGATGACGGGCAAGGCGCGGGCCTGGCCGTCCAAAACCAGCACCGGGCAGGTGACCTCGTCGCCCGCAATGAACTGCTCGCACAGCACGTCTGCATCGAGCTGGGCGGCGAGGGCCACGGCCTGGGCCATGTGCGCGGCATCGGTGACCTTGGTCAGGCCAATGGAGGAGCCTTCGCGCGCGGGCTTGACGATGAGCGGCAAGCCCAACTCAGCAGGCACGGCGGCCACGTCAGCCGCGCTGAAGTGGCCTTGCTTGAGCAGCACATGGCGCGGGGTGGGCAGGCCGTCGGCCAGCCACAGGCGCTTGGTGGTGACTTTGTCAATGGCCATGCTCGACGCCATCACGCCCGAGCCGGTGTAGGGGATGCCCAGCAACTCCAGCGCGCCTTGCACCGTGCCGTCTTCGCCAAAGCGGCCATGCAGGGCAATGAAACAACGCGCAAAGCCTTCGATGTGCAAGTCTGTCAAGGGGCGCTGGGCCGGGTCAAAGGCATGCGCATCCACACCACGCGCGCGCAAGGCCTGCAGCACGCCCTGGCCTGACAGCAGCGAAATCTCGCGCTCGGCCGAGCGACCGCCCATGAGCACGGCCACCTTGCCCAAGCTGGTGGGGGACACGGCGCTCATGCC
This sequence comes from Comamonadaceae bacterium, assembly GCA_947460165.1. Classification (GTDB taxonomy): domain Bacteria; phylum Pseudomonadota; class Gammaproteobacteria; order Burkholderiales; family Burkholderiaceae_C; genus Polaromonas. The sequence goes on along the minus strand of CANHKH010000067.1, from coordinate 5,954 downwards.
GCCACCTCCGCCTGCAACTCGAGCACGCGAGCGGCCACCTGGCCAATGGAGCCTGCGCCCATGCAGATCACCACATCGCCGTCGCGCGCGTTGTCCAAAATGGCCTGGGGCATGGCCTCTATGGCGTCCACAAACACAGGCTCCAACTTGCCCGCCACGCGCAGCGCGCGGGCCAAAGAGCGGCCATCGGCCGCCACCACAGGCGCCTCGCCGGCAGCGTACACCTCGGACAGCAGCACCGCATCGGCGCGGCCAATGACCTTGACGAAATCTTCAAAACAATCGCGTGTGCGGCTGTAGCGGTGAGGCTGAAAAGCCAGCACCAGCCGGCGGCCCGGAAAGGCGCCGCGTGCGGCCGCCAGCGTGGCGGCCATCTCCACCGGGTGGTGGCCGTAGTCGTCAATCAAAGTGCAGGCCCCGCCTGTGGGCAAATGGGCCTGGCCGTAGCGCTGAAAGCGCCGGCCCACACCGCGAAACTCCGCCAGGGCTTTTTGCACGGCCGCATCGGCGATGTCCAACTCCACCGCAATGGCAATGGCGGCCAAGGCATTGAGCACGTTGTGCTCGCCCGGCAGGTTCAGCACCACGGGCAAGTCGGGCAGGGTCACGCCGTTGCGGCGCTGCACCGTGAAGCTCATTTGCCCGCCCTCATGGCGCAGGTCGACGGCGCGCACTTGGGCCCCCTCGTTCAGACCGTAGGTGGTGACGGGGCAAGACACTTGGGGCACGATGTCGCGCACGGCCGCATCGTCGGCGCACAGCACCGCTGTGCCGTAAAAAGGCATGCGGTGCAAAAAGTCCACAAAGGCCGACTTGAGCTTGGCAAAGTCGTGGCCGTAGGTCTCCATGTGGTCGGCGTCGATGTTGGTGACCACGGCCATCACGGGCAAGAGGTTCAAGAACGAGGCGTCCGACTCGTCGGCTTCCACCACGATGTAGTCGCCCGAGCCCAGCTTGGCGTTGGCACCGGCGCTGTTCAAGCGCCCGCCAATCACAAAGGTGGGGTCCAACCCGGCCTCGGCCAACACGCAGGCCACCAAGGAGGTGGTGGTGGTTTTGCCGTGGGTACCCGCAATGGCAATGCCGCGCTTGAGGCGCATCAGCTCGGCCAGCATCAAGGCCCGGGGCACCACGGGGATGTGCTTGGCACGGGCCTCTATCACTTCAGGGTTGTCGGCTTTGACGGCGGTGGAGGTGACCACGGCATCAACGCTGGCGAGGTTGCTGGCCGAGTGACCCACAAAGGTGCGTATGCCCAGGCTGGCCAGGCGGCGCAGGGTGGCGCTGTCGGCCAGGTCCGAGCCCGAAATGACATAGCCCAAGTTGTGCAGCACCTCGGCAATGCCAGACATGCCCGAGCCGCCCAGGCCAATGAAGTGGATGTGCTTGACGGCGTGTTTCACGCGAGTTCCTCACAGGCACTAACCACACGCTCGGTCGCCTCGGTTTTTTGCAGTTGGTGGGCCGTTTGTGCGCGGCGCAGCAGCTCGCTGCGGTCCAGGCCGAGCAGCAGCTCGGCCAATTGGGCCGCGCTCAAACTGCCCTGCGGCAGCAGCCACCCGCCCCCGGCATCGACCAAAAAGCGCGCATTGCTGGTTTGGTGGTCGTCCACCGCATGGGGGAAAGGCACAAACATGGCGGCTGCGCCCACAGCGGCGATTTCAGTCACGGTGGAGGCACCTGCGCGGCAAATGACCACGTCCGCCTCGGCAAAGGCCTGGGCGGTGTCCTCAATAAAGGGCGTGAGCTCGGCGGCCACACCGGCGGCGGCGTAGCTGGCGCGCAGCGCGTCAATGTGGCGGGCGCCGCTTTGGTGCAGCACGTGCGCACGCGCGGCCTCCGGCATCAAGGCCAGGGCCTGGGGCACCAAGGTGTTGAGCGCCTGCGCGCCCAGGCTGCCGCCCACCACCAGCAGCTTGAGCGGGCCGCTGCGGCCCGCAAAACGCTGGGCAGGCGCGGGCTGCGACACAAAAGCCGTGCGCAGCGGGTTGCCCACCCAGTCGGCCTTGGCCAGCACTTTCGGGAAAGCGGTAAAAACGCGGTCAGCCACGGCGGCCAGCACGCGGTTGGCCAAGCCGGCCACCGAGTTTTGCTCGTGCAAGACCAGCGGCTTGCCCAGCAGCACACCCATCATGCCGCCCGGAAAGCTGATGTAGCCGCCCAACCCCAGCACCACATCAGGCTGCACGCGGCGCACCACCTGCAGGCTTTGCCAAAACGCTTGCAACAGGCGCAGCGGGAGCAAGGCCATGGCCAGCAGACCCTTGCCGCGCAAGCCGCCAAAGGCAATGGCGTCAAAGGCAATGCCGCGCTCAGGCACCAACTGGCTTTCCATGCTGGGCTGGCCAGGCCGGCCCGAGCCACCCAGCCAATGCACGCGCCAGCCACGCTCGCGCAGCGCTTGGGCCACAGCCAGGCCCGGAAAAATATGGCCGCCGGTGCCACCGGCCATGATCAAGGCGCAACGGATGTGAGCCCCCACGCTCGGCACTGCGTGTCCTTCGCTGCCCCCCGAGGGGGCGCGAGCTTGCTTGGGGCGGCCCGGCGCTGCGCTCGTGTGAACAGTCATACGCGCCCCCCGGTTTGGATGACGCGGTTTTCATGGTCTATGCGCAGCACCACCGCCAGGGCCACCAGGTTCATCATGATGGCCGAGCCGCCGTAACTCATGAGCGGCAGGGTCAAGCCCTTGGTCGGCAGCGCCCCCAGGTTCACACCCACATTGATGAAGGCTTGAAAACCAATCCAAATGGCCACGCCCTGGGCCACCAGGCCAGAAAACAAACAGTTCATGGCCACCGCTTGACGGCCTATGTGCATGATGCGGCGTGTCATCCAGAGGAACAGCGCAATCACCAACAGCACGCCGACCAAGCCAAACTCTTCGCCAATCACGGCCAGCAAAAAGTCGGTGTGCGCTTCGGGCAGCCAGTGCAGCTTTTCAATGCTGCCGCCCAAGCCCACGCCAGAGAATTCACCCCGCCCGAAGGCGATGAGCGAATGCGACAGTTGGTAGCCTTTGCCCAGGGCATGCTCCTCAGACCAGGGGTCCAGGTAAGCAAAAATGCGCTCACGCCGCCAGGGGCTGGCGGCCACCATGGCTGCAAAAGCGCCTATGACGATGGTGGCAATGAAAAAGAACATGCGGGCATTGACCCCGCCCAAAAACAAGATGCCCATGGCAATGACGGCGATCACCATGAATGCGCCCATGTCGGGCTCGGCCAACAGCAGCATGCCCACCACGCCCACGGCCGCCCCCATGGGCAGCACGGCGCGAAAGAAACGCTCTTTGACTTCCATCTTGCGCACCATGTAGTCGGCCGCATACATGAGGGTGGCGAATTTGGCGATCTCTGAAGGCTGAAAGTTCATGATGCCCAGCGAGATCCAGCGGCGCGCCCCATTGACGCCTTTGCCAATGAAGGGCAAGAGCACCAGCACCAGCAGCACCAGCGAGGCAATGAACAGCCAAGGTGCCAGCCGTTCCCATGTGGACATGGGCACCTGAAAGGCCAGCACTGCGACCACCAAGGCCACGCCCAGCGAGAACACATGGCGCAGCAAAAAATGCGTGTGGGCGTAGCGGGAGAACTTGGGGTTGTCGGGCATGGCGATGGAGGCCGAATACACCATCACCAAGCCCCACAGCAGCAAGGTTGCCGCGACCCAGACCAGCGCTTGGTCAAAGCCAAGCAGACGCACAGGCGTGGTCGACCCCATGACCCGCCCTGGCACGCCTGTGCGCACCGGCAAGGCCTCGCTGCCTGCGGCAGACCATTTGCCAAAGAGCCCGCCCAGGCGTGTGAAGGTGCTGGACAGACTCACAGCATCACCCCCTGGTCTTGGGCCAAGTCGCTGACGGCCTCGCAAAAGACTTGGGCGCGGTGGCCATAGTTGTCAAACATGTCAAAGCTGGCGCACGCCGGCGAGAGCAGCACGGCATCGCCTGGCTCGGCCATCTCAAAGGCCAGGCGCACGGCCTCGGCCATGGTGCTGGCGCCCTGCAGGGGCACGCCGCAGGCGAGCACGGCCTCATGGATCAACGGCGCGTCGCGACCGATCAACACCGCCGCGCGGCCAAAGCGAGCCAAAGGCTGGGCCAGGGGGCTGAAGTCTTGACCCTTGCCTTCGCCGCCCAGAATCACCACCACCCGCCGCTCAGCGCCCAGGCCGGCCAAGGCCGCCACGGTGGCGCCCACATTGGTGCCCTTGCTGTCGTCAAAAAATTCAATGCCCTCCAACACCAACACGGGCTCGACCCGGTGCGGCTCACCCCGGTACTCGCGCAGGCCATGCAGCATGGGCGCCAAGGCGCAGCCGGCGGCGGTGGCCAGCGCCAGCGCGGCCAGTGCGTTGCAGGCGTTGTGGCGCCCGCGGATGTGCAAGGCGTCCACCGGCATCAGGCGCTGGATGTAGAGCTCTTCTTGCTCGCCTTTTTTGCGCTTGATGGTTTCATCCGCCTCGTTGGCGCGCACCAGCCAGGTCATGCCGTTGATGGTGTCCAAACCCCAGTCGCCTGGCCGGGTGGGCGGGGCCAGGCCAAAGCTCTGGTGCGCCCGCACCTGAGGCGCGCGCGGCTTGCCCTTGACGGGCACGGGCGCAGGCAGCATGGCCATCACGCGTGCGTCGTCGCGGTTGAGCAGCATCAGCGCGCGCTCGCCGTAGATGCGGCTTTTGGCGGCGGCATAGGCGTCCATGCTGCCATGCCAGTCCAGGTGGTCTTGGCTGAGGTTGAGCACGGTCGCAGCGGTGGGCTCAAAGTTGGTGACCGCATCGAGCTGGAAGCTCGACAGCTCCAGCACCCACACCTCGGGCAACTCGTTCGCGTCGAGCGCAAGGGCCAAGGTATCGAGCAAGGTGGGGCCGATGTTGCCGGCCACGGCCACGCGCTTGCCAGCGCGCTGCGCCAACAGACCAGTCAAAGAGGTCACGGTGGTTTTGCCGTTGGTGCCGGTGATGGCCAAGACCTTGGGCCGGTAACCGGGCGGGGTGGGCGGGGGCGCAGCGATCAGGGTGAGCGGGCTGTCCTGCTCGTCGGCGGGGTCGGCCTGCAAAGCATGGCGTTCCGTAGGCGCTTGGACCTCAAGAGGGTGCTCATCGCCGTCAAGCCTGTCGGCCTGCAACTCGGGCAGCCCTTTGGGTGCGACCACTTCCTGCTCGTCCCCCCTTACTTCTGCCAGCTCCTCAGCCTCAGCGACCGGCTCGGGCGCGGGGTGGGCCAGCTCGTGCAAAGCTTGGGCAAACAGCGACAGCTCATTGCCGCACACCACCCCTAGTGCGCGTGCAGCCTCCAGCAAAGGCGCCAGCTCGGCGGGCGACAAGCCCGGGCTTTTGTACACGGCGTCCATGCCTTGCAACAGCTCTGCCCCCAAGGGCCCGGCCACAAAGCGGACACCCGGCCATTCTTGGCGCAGTGCGGCCAGCTGCGGCGGCGCTTGGCGCGTGTCGGCCACGCTCACCTGGGCACCCCAACGCGCGCACCAGCGGGCCAGGGCCAGACCCGACAGGCCCAACCCCAGCACCAACACGCGTTGACCTTGCAGCTGTTTCATCTGAGTTTCAAGGTGGACAGGCCCAACAGGCACAGCAGCATGGTGATGATCCAAAAGCGCACGACCACCTGGGTTTCTTTCCAGCCGCTCTTTTCAAAGTGGTGATGCAGGGGCGCCATTTTGAAAATGCGCCTGCCCTCGCCATACTTCTTTTTGGTGTACTTGAAGTACATCACCTGGCCCATGACCGAGAGCGCCTCCACCACGAAGATGCCGCCCATGATGGCCAGCACAATCTCTTGGCGCACGATCACGGCGATGGTGCCCAAGGCGCCGCCCAGCGCCAGCGCGCCCACGTCGCCCATGAAGACCTGGGCCGGGTGGGTGTTGAACCACAAAAATGCCAAACCTGCGCCGGCCATGGCCGCGCAAAAAATCAGCAATTCGCCCGAGCCGGGG
>CANHKH010000066.1 GCA_947460165.1 Comamonadaceae bacterium | reverse complement strand
GGGTGTAGGGGATGTCGGCCGGCAGCTCGCCCATGGCTTCGTCGGGGGTGTCGATGTACTCGCGCCAGCTGCCGTCGCGGCGCGTGCCCAGGCCGCCGCCGCGCAGCCAGACGCGGGTGCCGGCGGCAAAACGCTCGCCTGCCACCACCACCCCTGCCGCCTCGGTGCCAGGCACGTAGGGCAGCGGAGGATGCAGACCGAAACCGCCGCTCCAAATGGTGTGGTCGATGTGGCCCATGCTGGCCGCGTGCATGCGCACCAGCGAACGCCCTGGCCCCGGCGGCGCAGGGTCGGCGATGTCTTCCAATTGCGGGGCCTGGCCCCAGGCGTGCACACGCAGCGCCTTCATGCCTGCCCCTCCAGAAAGTCGAGCACGACCTGCGCAAAAGCCTGCGGCAGCTGATCGGGCAGGGGCACCATGCCGCCGGCCACGCTTGCCACCTGGGCTTGCGGCAGCAGGTGCTGCCATTCGGCCGTGTGGGGCGAGGCAAAAGGATCGTCTGGCGCGTGCACGATCAGCGTGGGCACGTGCAGACGGGACACCTTGCCTTCCATCTCGTAGCGGGCGACCGCACGGTGGCCGCCTTCCACATCGCCGCGCACCTTGAGCGCGTCCAGCACAAAGGCCTGCAGCAGGTCCGGGCGGCCCTGGGGGTAGAAACCCTGGCGCTTGCGCCAGAGCTCGGTGAGGTGGTCGCCGTCGGGGCTGGCCTCTACCGCGTCAATCGGCGGGCGCTGCGCGCGGGCCACGCGAAACGGCTCATTCGTGTACGGCGTGGAGGAGAGCACCAGCGAGCGCACCCGCTGGCCGTGCACCGCGCCCAACTCCACCGCGATCACGCCGCCGGTGTGGTGGCCCACCACATGCGCGCGGTCCAGCCCCAAGGCATCAAGCAGGCCCACTGCCGCTCGTGCCCAGCCCTCAATAGAGGCCGGTCCCGCCAGCGGCGCAGAGTCACCAAAGCCCACGGTGTCCATGGCGATGGCGCGCAAGCGCGTGCCCAGCACCGGCAGCACCTGCGCGTATTCCAGCCAGCTGCGCGGCGTCTGGTGCAGCAGCAGCACCGGGGGTGCCGCCGGGTCGCCGCAGGCAGCGTAATGCACCTGCCCATGCGGCAGGTCGGCGAAGTGGCGGCGCACGGCGAGGTCCATGGTCACGCCTCGTCGATCTCGGTCAAAGCCGCCGGCCGCCACAGGCCCGCATGCCGCAGCATGCCCAGGGTGCGCGAGAGCACGTCGCGGCGGTAGGCGCCCGCGTCGCGGCCCTCGTGGTCGTAAAAGCCGCTGCCCGTCTTCAGGCCCAAGTTGCCCTGCGCCATCATGCGCGCCACGATGGCCGGCTCGGCATAGCGGTCAGGGTTGATGGAGCCTGCCATCTCGCGGCTGGCGTGGTGCAGGATGTCCACCCCGCCAAAGTCAATGAACTCCACCACCCCAATTGCCGCAAAGCGCAGGCCCATGCCGTAGCGGGTGGCGGTGTCTATGTCCTCGGCGGTGGCCACGCCTTCTTCCACCATGCGTGCGGCCTCGTTCATCACCAGGGCCTGCAGGCGCGGCACGATGAAACCGGGCGCCACACCACACACCACCGGCAGCTTGCCGATGGACTGCATGAAGGCGCGGGTGCGCGCCACCACCTGCGCCGAGGTGCCCGGGTGCGTGCTGATCTCCACCACCGGGATCAGGTAGGCCGGGTTCAGCCAGTGCATGTTCATAAAGCGCTCGGGGTGCGACACCAAGGGGGCGATGTCGGTCACCAAAATGCTGCTGGTGGTGGAGGTGAGCACCGCGTCGGGCCGGCAATGTTGCGAGAGCAGCGCGAAGGCTTCGCGCTTGGCCGCCAGGGTCTCGGGCACGCCTTCAAACACCAGCTCGGCCTGGCCCAGTGCGGGCGCGACGCCTTCACCGTCCACCCATTCAATGCGCTGCACCAGGGCCTCGATTGCCTGCGGGTCCAGCGCGCCCAGCTGCGCCAAGGCATCCAAGCTGGCGCGAATCTCGGCAAAGGCCTCTTGCTGGAGACGCGCTGCCGCTTCAGGCGTGCGCTGGCGCAGGTCTATCAGTGCAATGCGGTGGCCGGCCCAGGCAAAGGCGATGGCCAGGCCCCGGCCCATGCGGCCGGCGCCGGCGGCGGCAAAGCGCGCCACGGCTTATTCCCCCTCGTGCAGCAAATGCTGCAGCGCGGTGCGATCGAGCTTGTCCAGGCCCAGGCCTTCCAGCGTGCGGGGGCCTGCGCGCAGGTCGCGCCCCTGCCAGCCGCCGGCAATCGCCAGCAGGCCCTGGGTGAGGGGCGCGTCCACGCCGGCCCACCGCGCCACCGAGGCCAAAAAGGCCAGGCCCATCTCAATGTCCTCGGTCACGTAGCGGTGCTGATGCAGGTCGATGAACTCGCGCCAGTCGCCAGACTTGACCAGGCTCTTGTGCGCGTCACCGTACATCCAGCGATCGCTGCTGTAGTGGTCGGCCAAGGGGTAGTGCGGCGCGCCATAACCCAGGGCCTCGCGCATGGCCATGCGCTCGGCGTCCAGCCGGTCCGTCACGGCGCGCACCGAGCTCTGGGTCCCTTCGTTGTGGATGTCCCAGCGCTCGAAATGCTGCAGGGGCGCGGCGTTCATGACCACCAGGGGCGGGTGAATGATGGGCCCGGCGTTCATCAAGGCGCCCGAGAGTGCGTCGCCGCAGCCATGCACGCTGGGAAAAGCCTCGCGGATCACGGCCAGGGCCTCGTCGGCGCGGCGCGCCGGGTACACCCCAGTGGGCAAGCGAACAGCGCGCATGGTGACGTTGACCTCGCGGTCACCGTGCTTGCGCGCCAGCCAGGGCAAGGTGCCGGTTTCGGCCCAGAGCACGTCGGCGCGGTTGCCTGCGGCGCGCACCTGGCGCGCCATCACAAAGCTGCCAAAGGTGCCGGGCGGCAGGAACACCACCTGCCCCTCACTCAGGTGAGGGGCGAGATGGGTGGCGATGTCTTGCTGCGCCACAGCCGGAGAGGGAATCACGATGAGGCGGGCCCCCCGCACGACCTGCGCCATGTCGGCCGAAGCCAGGGCGATGGGCACCTCGCGGCGGCCCTCGGCGTCCTTCAAAACGATGCTGCCGGCCTGGACCACGGGGGCGAGAGCTTGAGCATCACGGCGCCACAGGCGCACCTCGTGGCCGGCCAGTGAGAGGTCGGCGGCGGCGGCGTAGCAGCCATGCCCGCCCCCCAGGACTGCGATCTTCATGCTGGATGTGTCTCCGTTCTACCCGGCCACGATGGGTGCCTCAGGGTGCGCCGAAATATTAATTTTCATATATTAAGATGTCAAGCAGATCATCCCTGGGCAAGGGCACATGGCCCAGGCCAACAAGCTCATTGCTTGAGCTGGCCCCACACCTTGTCCACCCGCTTGATGCTCACCGGCTGCGGCGTGCGCAACTCCTGCGCAAAAAAGCTCACCCTGAGCTCCTCCAGGAGCCAGCGCAGTTCCAGCATGCGGGCGTCTTGCACGCCCTTGCGTTCAGCCACCAGGCGCCAAAAGCGTTGCTCCTGCGGGCGCAGCTCAGCCAAACGCTGGGCGTCGCGCGCGGGATCGGCGCGGTATTTGTCCAAGCGCAGGGTGATGGCCTTGAGGTAGCGGGCAAAGTGCTGCAGCTGCGGCCAGGGCGTGGCAGCCATGAAGTGCTTGGGCATGAGGCGCTGCAGCTGCTGCGTGCAGTCCGCCGTGGCCTCGGGCGCGTTCTTGGTGTCCTTGATCTTGCGCAGCGCCGTGGCGTACTCGGTCAGCACCACGCCGGCCAGGCGCGCCACTTCATTGGCGATCAGCGTCAGGCGTCCACGGCCTTCTTCCACACGTTTTTTGAAGGCGGCTTCGTCGGTGGGCAGCGGGTCTTGCAAAAAGGCGCGGTCCACCGCCACCTCGATGATCTGCATGCGCAGCTCGTCGGCCGTGCCCAGGCTCATGAAAGCCACCGACATTTTCTGCAGGTCAGGGATGTTTTTTTCCAGGTACTTGAGGGCGTCCTTGATTTGCAGCGCAAACAACTTGCCCAAGCCCTTGCGGTGCTTGGCGGCGGCGACCTCGGGCTCGTCAAAGACTTCAATGGCGACGGCGTCGGCCAGGTCGATGAGGGCGGGAAAGCCAATCAAGGTCTGGCCGCCCTTGCGGATTTCCATGAGCTCGGGGAGCTCTCCAAAGGACCAGCTGGTATAGCGTTGCTCGACGCTGGCCTGGGGGGCGTCTTTGGCGCGTGGCTGGGCTGCCGTGTGGCGCGCAGCTTCACCCTGCCCCCTTTCAGGAAGGGGTAATGCGCGGGGATCGGGCTGCGATGCCAGCTTGAGGCCGGCCAAGGCTTGGAAGGCGCCGCGCGCCTTGCTGCCCCACTCGGCCTTGAGCGCGCCCAGGTTGCGTCCCATGCCGAGTTGGCGGCCGTGTTCGTCAACCACGCGCAGGTTCATGAACAAATGCGCGCTCAGCATGTCGAGCTTGAAGTCGGCGCGCTTGACATCCAGGCTGGTCTCGTCGCGCACCTTTTTGAGCAGCACGTCGCTGAGGGATCCGCCGCCGAACACCTCGGGCGCGGCCAGCTCGCCGGCCAGGCGCGCAGCGCTTTCGGGCAGGGGCACAAAGCGGCTGCGCGGGCGCTGCGGCAGGCTTTTGAGCAAGGCCTGAATCTTGTCCTTGAGCATGCCAGGCACCAGCCATTCGCAGCGCTCTTCGCTGACCTGGTTGAGCACAAAGAGCGGCACGTCCACCGTGACGCCGTCTTTGGCGTCCCCCGGCTCATGCAGGTAGCTGGCCTTGCAGTCCACGCCGCCCAAGCGCAAAGTTTTGGGAAAGGACTGCGTGGTGATGCCTGCGGCCTCGTGGCGCATGAGCTCGTCGCGGGTCAAGAACAAGAGGCGGGGGGTGGCGCTGGCGGCCTGCTTCCACCAGCGCTCAAAAGCCGCACCGTTGTGGATGTCGGCCGGCACCTGCTGGTCGTAAAAGGCAAAAATCAGCTCGTCATCGACCAACACGTCTTGGCGGCGCGACTTGTGCTCGAGCTCCTGCACCTGCGCCACCAGCTGGTGGTTGGCCGGCAAAAACGGCAGCTTGCTCTCCCAGTTGCCCGCCACCAGGGCCTCTCGAATGAAGATGTCGCGGGCGCCCTCGGGGTCCACCAGGCCAAAGTTGGCGCGGCGGTTGTTGTAAATCACCAGACCATAAAGCGTGGCGCGCTCCAGGGCCGTGACCTGAGCGGCTTTTTTCTCCCAGTGCGGATCCAGCAGCTGTTTGTTCAACAGGTGGCCGCCCACCTGCTCTATCCAGGCCGGATCGATCTGCGCCATGCCCCGGCCAAACAGGCGCGTGGTCTCCACTAACTCGGCCGCCACGATCCAGCGGCCTGGCCGCTTGGACAGGCGCGCCCCCGGGTGGCGGTTGAACTTGATGCCGCGCGCGCCCAGGTACAAGTCTTCTTCCTCGCTTTTGCAGCCAATGTTGCCGAGCAGGCCGCAGAGCATGGACAGGTGCAGCTGCTCGTAGCTGGCGGGATCGGTGTTGATCTTCCAGTTTTGCTCTTTGACCACGGCCAGCAGCTGGGAGTGGATGTCGCGCCATTCGCGCACGCGGCGCACGTTGATGTAGTTTTCGCGCAGCAGGTTCTCGTACTGGCGGTTGGAGAGTTTGTGCTGGGGGGCGGCTGCGTGTGCTTGTGTTTGACGGCCGCTGCCCCCACCCCGGCCCTCCCCCAGGGGGGGAGGGAGAGAAGTCCGGGCAGCGGCTTGCTGAGTGGAGGGCACGCGCGCCTCGGTGTGCCCCGAAGGCCGCCCTCCCCTGGACTCCTCCAGCCAGTGCCACAGCTTGAGGTAGGAGACAAACTCGCTTTTTTCGTCGTCAAACTTGGCGTGTTGCTGGTCGGCCTGGGCTTGCTTGTCCATGGGGCGATCGCGCACGTCTTGCACGCTGAGTGCGCTGGCAATCACCAGCACCTCGTCCAGGGCGCGGCGCTCGCGGGCCTCTAAAAGCATGCGGCCCACGCGCGGGTCCAGCGGCAGCTTGGCCAGCAGCTCGCCCAAGGGCGTGATCTCGTTGAACGCATCCACCGCACCCAACTCCGAGAGCAGCTGGTAACCGTCAGCCATGGCCCGGCGCTGGGGCGGCTCAATGAAGGCAAAGTCTTCAATGGCGCCCAGGTGCAGCGCCTTCATGCGCAAAATCACAGAGGCCAGCGAGCTGCGCAAAATCTCAGGGTCGGTAAAGCGCGGCCGGCCGTTGAAGTCCGTCTCGTCGTAAAGCCGTATGCAAATACCATCGGCCACCCGGCCGCAGCGACCGGCGCGCTGGTTGGCCGCCGCCTGCGAAATGGGCTCGACCAAGAGCTGCTCGACCTTGCTCCTAAAGCTGTAGCGCTTGACGCGCGCCGTGCCGCTGTCGATCACGTAGCGTATGCCGGGCACGGTGAGCGAGGTTTCGGCCACGTTGGTGGCCAGCACAATGCGCCTTTGACCGTGGGGCTCAAAAATTTGGTCCTGCTCGGCCTGGGACAGGCGCGAAAACAGCGGCAGCACCTCGGCATTGCGCAGCATGGGCTGGTGCGCCAGGTGTTTGCGCAGGTGGTCGGCAGCTTCGCGGATCTCGCGCTCACCGGGCAGAAAGATCAGGATGTCGCCGTGCACCGCACCGCCGCGCCAAAGCTCGTCCACCCCATCGGCAATGGCCTCGTTCATGCCGTAGTCGCGGCTTTCTTCAAACGGCCGAAAGCGCTGCTCCACCGGAAAAGTGCGGCCGGACACCAGCAGCACGGGCGCCGGTCCTTGGCGGGAGGCAAAGTAGTCGGCAAAGCGCTGCGCGTCTATGGTGGCCGAGGTGATGACCACTTTGAGGTCGGGCCGGCGTGGCAACAACTGGCGCAAATAGCCCAGCAAAAAGTCAATGTTCAGGCTGCGCTCGTGGGCCTCATCGATGATGAGGGTGTCGTAGGCGCGCAGCATGGGGTCGGTCTGCGTTTCGGCCAGCAAAATGCCGTCGGTCATGAGCTTGACCGAAGCCCCCGCCGACAAGCGGTCTTGAAAACGCACCTTGTAGCCCACCACCTCGCCCAGCGGAGTTTTCAATTCATCGGCAATGCGCTTGGCCACACTCGACGCCGCCACGCGCCTGGGCTGGGTGTGGCCAATCAAGTGGCCGCGCCGGCCCGGGTGGTTGGCGCTGCCGCGCCCCATGGCCAGCAAGATTTTGGGCAGCTGCGTGGTTTTGCCAGAGCCGGTTTCCCCGCAGACGATGACCACCTGGTGGGCGGCAATGGCCTCGGTGATGTCCTGCCTGCGGCCGGAGACCGGCAGCGATTCAGGGAACTCAAGGTGCAAGGACAAAGCGGGCGCGGGAGTGGCAGACAAGGCAAGGGGCGCCGGGCAGGCGGGGCAATAAAGGAAGGGTGGCCAAAGGCCTGGGCGTCACATGGGTGAAAATCGGTCCATCTATCCCTGGAAAGTCGATGTCAGCCGTCTTCAATTTTACCTTTGTGCCCTGGTTTCGCTCGGTGGCGCCCTACATCCACCTGCACAGAGGCAAAACCTTTGTGGTCGGCATGGCGGGCGAGGCCATTGCGGCAGGCAAGCTGCAAAACATCGCGCAAGACCTGGCGCTGATTCAAAGCATGGGCGTGAAAATCGTGCTGGTGCACGGTTTCAGGCCCCAGGTCAACGAACAACTGGCGGCCAAGGGCCACGAGGCGCGTTACGCCCAGGGCATGCGCATCACCGACAGCGTGGCCTTGGACTGCGCGCAAGAAGCCGCCGGCCAGCTGCGCTACGAAATTGAGGCCGCTTTCAGCCAGGGCCTGCCCAACACGCCCATGGCGGGTTCCACGGTGCGGGTGATTTCGGGCAACTTTGTCACGGCCAGGCCGGTCGGCATTGTCGATGGCGTGGACTTCAAGCACTCGGGCCTGGTGCGCAAGGTCGACACCCAGGGCATACAGCAAACCCTGGACATGGGTGCCATGGTGCTGCTGTCGCCCTTTGGCTTTTCCATCACGGGCGAGGCCTTCAACCTGAGCATGGAAGAAGTGGCCACCCGCGTGGCCATTGAAATGCAGGCCGACAAGCTGATCTTTTTGACCGAGGTGCCCGGCATACGCCTGAACCCGGGCGAGCCCGAGAGCGAAGACAACCCCATAGACACTGAAATGCCCTTGGCCTATGCCGAGCGCCTGCTGGCCGAGTTGCCACCGGCCCAGCAGACCAGCGACATTGGCTTTTACCTGCAGCACTGCGTCAAAGCCTGCAAGTTCGGCGTGGAACGCAGCCACATCTTGCCCTTTGGCGTGGACGGCGCGCTGCTGCTGGAGGTCTATGTGCACGACGGCATAGGCACCATGGTGATTGACGAAAAGCTCGAAGAGCTGCGCGAAGCCACCGTGGACGACGTGGGTGGCATCTTGCAATTGATTGAGCCCTTTGAAAAAGACGGCACCCTGGTCAAGCGCGACCGCACGGAAATCGAGCGCGATGCAGGCCAGTACTCGGTGATCGAACACGACGGCGTGATCTTTGGCTGCGCGGCCCTCTACCCCTACCCCGAGGCCCGCACCGGCGAGATGGCGGCACTCACGGTCTCGCCCCAGAGCCAGGGCCAAGGCGACGGCGAGCGCCTGTTAAAGCGTGTGGAGCAACGCGCCAAAGCCCAGGGCCTGAACAGTATTTTTGTGTTGACCACACGCACCATGCACTGGTTCATAAAGCGTGGCTTTCAGGTGGTCGATCCGTCTTGGCTGCCCGAGGCCCGCAAGCGCAACTACAACCTCTCGCGCAAAAGCCAAGTGCTGGTCAAACAGCTCTGAGCGAGGTCTTTCAGGCGCAGACCGCGCTTTTTTGCCGGCTTTCAAGGCCAGCCATGTGCCTTGAAACAGGCTCATGGGTATAATCCAAAACTTCTTGACGGCAAGCGCGACAGCAGCACCTCCGGCACAGGCTCCCCCGCGAAACGGGGCCCACGACGGTTTGAGAGCCACCCTCCCCGCAAGGGCTGCACACCAAATGATCGCCCCCCACTTGCCATGAGGCCCTGGACGACCAGATTGCGCTGATGTTTCAGCTCAAGCTGCGCCGGCCAATTGACTGTTGCATCCTTGAACACTGCGCCTGGCTTTTTGCTTTGCCATGCCTTCGAGGCTGCAACCTTGCCCATTTGTTTGTGACCTTGGGGAATATGTATGCCCGCTGCCAAATCAAGTACCGCGAAGACCGCTGCCAAAACCGCTGCGAAGACCGCCGCTAAAACCCCAGTTAAATCTGCGGCCAAACCTCCGCTTAAAACTGCTGCGCCCAGCAAGCTTGCCAGCAAGTCCAGCTCAGCGTCAGCCCTTCAGCCCTCTGTTGCCGCCAAGACGGCGAAGACAGCCAAGACGGCAAGCCAGCCTGCAGCCAAGGCGTTGAACAAAAGCACGGCCAAACCCCAGGCGCTTGAAAAAAGCCCCAAAGGCGTCATCTCCTCCACATCCCCCGAGCGAGCCACTGCCTCCAGCAAGAGCTCGCCCTCTCCTGCCGCAAAGAAAGATCCCTCATCAGTGCCTTCCAAGTCCAGCACCCCGGCCAGCAAAACCTCCTCCAAGAAGGAGGCCCCTTTGAAGGCTGCGCCTCCTGCCGCTGAGACAGACGCGTCAGTCAAGAAAAAACCAAGTCGACCCGCCAAAGACGCTGCCGCCAGCGACAAAGCCAAGCCAGCGGGCAAATCCAAAGCCGTCAAAGTCGAGGTTGAAGTCGACCTGTCTGACATCGAGGCCGAGTTTGCAGAAGAGCCGGCCGCAGCCGAGGCCACGACCGAAAAGGTCAAGCCGCTGCGCATGAAGATCAGCAAGGCCAAAGAGCGGGCCTTGATGAAAGAGTTCGGCCTGGATGAGGCCGTGCTCTCCGAAGAAGACATGGCCAAGCGCCGACTGCGCCTGAAAACGCTGATCAAGCTGGGCAAGACCCGGGGTTATTTGACGCACGGCGAAATTTCCGACCACCTGCCCGACAAGCTGGTGGACGCCGAGACGCTGGAAGTCGTGATCAACATGCTCAACGACATGGACGTGGCCGTGTACGAGCAAGCGCCCGACGCTGAAACCCTGCTGCTCAACAACACCGGTGCCACCGTGGCGACCGAAGAAGAAGCCGAAGAGCAAGCCGAAGCGGCCCTGTCCACCGTGGACAGCGAATTTGGCCGCACCACCGACCCCGTGCGCATGTACATGCGCGAGATGGGCACGGTCGAGCTGCTGACCCGCGAGGGCGAGATTGAAATTGCCAAGCGCATCGAAGGCGGCCTACAGCGCATGATGGAGGCCATCTCCGAGAGCCCCGCCACGATTGCTGAAATCTTGAAACTGGCCGGCGACATCCGCGAGAACAAGGTCGTCATCTCCACCGTGGTGGACGGTTTTTCCGACCCCAACGAGGCCGACGACTATGTGGCCGAAGAAGACTTTGACGAGTTCGACGAAGAAGACGACGACGACGGCAAAGGCGGCTCCAAGGCGCTGACCAAAAAGTTGGAAGAAATGAAGCGCGAAGCGCTCACCCGCTTTGACAACATCGCCGAGCACTTTGAGACCGTCCGCAAGATCTACGACAAAGAAGGCTACGGCTCGACCGCCTACATGAAGGCGCAAAAAGCCTTGAGCGACGAGCTCATGACGGTGCGCTTCACGGCCAAGACCATTGAGCGCCTGTGCGACATGCTGCGCGAGCAGGTCAACACCGTGCGCAAGGTCGAGCGCGAACTGCGCCGCATCATCGTGGACAAGTGCGGCATGCCGCAAGAGACCTTCGTCAAGGACTTCCCGCCCAACTTGCTCAACCTCAAATGGGTTGAAAAGCAGTCAGCCGCTGGCAAGCCTTGGTCCACCATCTTGGCGCGCAACATCCCACCCGTGCAGGAATTGCAAAGCAAGCTTGGCGAGATCCAGTCCAACGTGGTGGTGCCGCTGGGCCAGCTCAAAGACATCAACAAGCGCATGAACGAGGGGGAGACCTCTTCGCGCGATGCCAAAAAAGAGATGATCGAGGCCAACTTGCGCCTGGTGATCTCGATTGCCAAAAAGTACACCAACCGCGGCCTGCAGTTCCTGGACCTGATCCAAGAGGGCAACATTGGTCTCATGAAAGCGGTCGACAAGTTCGAGTACCGCCGTGGCTACAAGTTCTCCACCTACGCCACCTGGTGGATTCGCCAGGCCATCACGCGCTCGATTGC
>CANHKH010000065.1 GCA_947460165.1 Comamonadaceae bacterium | reverse complement strand
GACCGCGCCCGCGAGGGCGGTGTGCGCTTGGTGGAGTCGGACGGGCTGCGCTTGTCCAAGCTGTGCGGAGGCCACGGCCACCAAGGGGTGGTGGCCCGTGTGCAGCCCCTGGCGCAAGCCACCTCGCTGGACGAGTTGCTTGAAAAGCTGGAAGCCGAGGGCACGGTTCCGCTGCTGTTGGTGCTTGACGGCGTGACCGACCCGCACAACCTGGGCGCTTGCCTGCGGGTGGCCGACGGCGCCGGGGCCCATGCCGTGATCGCGCCCAAAGACCATGCGGCGGGCATCAACGCCACCGTGGCCAAGGTGGCCAGTGGGGCGGCAGAGACCATGCCTTACTTCATGGTCACCAACCTGGCCCGCACCTTGAATGAGCTCAAAGAGCGCAGCATTTGGTGCGTGGGCACCAGCGACGATGCGCCCAAGACCATTTACGACATCGACTTGAAAATTCCGACAGCCTTGGTGCTGGGCGCCGAAGGCGAGGGCATGCGCCAACTCACCCGCAAAACCTGTGACGAGTTGGTGGCCATTCCCATGCACGGCGCAGTTGAAAGCCTGAACGTGTCGGTGGCCAGTGGGGTGTGCCTGTATGAGGCGCTGCGCCAGCGCCGCGCTTGATGGCTTGATTTTTTCGGACTGTGTATGTGGTGTCACTGCTGAAAACCGACCGACTTGGCCTTGACCTGCACTTAGAGAGTCAATATCATTAGTGATATGACTTTAGGCTTGCGCCTTGTTCTTGACACCAATGTGTTGGTGGCTGCATCGAGAAGCAGGACTGGGGCTTCGTTTGCTCTTTTGCGTGCCTTGAGAGAGAGACGGTTCACTGCCTTGTTGTCAGTTCCTTTGCTCTTGGAATATGAGGCCGTCTTGTGTAGGCCGCTGCAGCTTCAAGCCAGTGGCCGCAGCATGGAACAAACCCAAGCTTTTCTGGACGCTTTTTGCCTCTACGCTGATGCGGTGACCCTGCACTACCTTTGGCGCCCCCAACTGCGTGATCCGGCCGATGAGATGGTGCTTGAAACTGCTTTGAACGGTCGTGCAGATGCGTTGGTGACGCTCAATGGTCGTGACTTTGCAGTCGCTCCATCTTTTGGATTGCTTGTGCGCACGCCCGGTGAAATGTTGAATTTTTTGATTAAGAAAGACTGAACCATGGCCAACTATGCCCTGCGGGTTCCAGAGTCACTTTTTGCTTATGCCCGTCAGGTGGCGGCCGAGGAGCAGGTGTCCATGAACCAGTTTTTTGTGACTGCCATTGCAGAAAAGGTCTCAGCCCTCAAAACTGAGACTTTTATCCGAGACCGCCAGGCCAAAGGCCAAAGCGCTGACTTTGATGCTTGGATGGCGCTCAGCCCTCGTGTCACTCCCCTGGAAGGCGATGAGCTTTCTGCGCCTTGAGTCGAGCCCATCCTTTGCTTTAAAACCTGGGCCTTCAAGCACTCAAACCCTCAAGCCAAAGCCTTTACCTTGATGCGGCTGGCCTGACCGGCGCAGCCAAAGGCCTCAAAACGCGCTTGGCAAATGGCGCGGGCGGCTTGGGTGGCGGCGATCAGGAATTTGCGGGGGTCGAACTCGCTGGGTTGCTCGGCCATGGCTTGGCGCATGGCCCCTGTCATGGCCAGGCGGATGTCGGTGTCTATGTTGATTTTGCGCACGCCGCTGGCGATGCCGCGCACGATTTCCGCCACGGGCACGCCGTAGGTTTCTTTGATGTCACCGCCAAACTGGCGAATCACCTCCAGCCACTCTTGGGGCACGCTGGAGCTGCCGTGCATCACCAAGTGGGTGTTGGGCACGGCCGCGTGGATTTGGGCAATGCGGTCTATGGCCAAGATATCGCCGGTGGGCGGGCGGGTGAATTTGTAGGCGCCGTGGCTGGTGCCAATGGCAATGGCCAGGGCGTCCACGCCCGTCTGGGCCACAAAGTCTTTGGCCTCGGCGGGGTCGGTCAGCATTTGCTCGTGGCTGAGCTGGCCGCTGGCGCCCACGCCGTCTTCTTCGCCGGCTTCACCGGTTTCCAGCGATCCCAAGCAACCCAGCTCGCCTTCGACCGACACGCCCACGGCGCGGGCGATGTGCACCACCTCGCGGGTCACGCGCACGTTGTAGTCGTAGCTGGCCGGGGTTTTGGCGTCTTCCATGAGCGAGCCGTCCATCATGACGCTGGAAAAGCCCGAGCGTATGGCTTGCACGCAAACGCTGGCCGAGGCGCCGTGGTCTTGGTGCAAGCACACCGGAATCTGCGGGTGGGTTTCAATGGCGGCCAGCACCATGTGGCGCAGGTAGGCCTCGCCCGCGTACTTGCGTGCGCCGGCGCTGGCCTGCAGGATGACCGGGCTGTCGCTGGTCTGGGCGGCCTGCATGATGGCCTGAATTTGTTCGAGGTTGTTGACGTTGAAGGCCGGCACGCCATAAGCGTGTTCGGCCGCGTGGTCCAGCAGCAAGCGCAAAGAAACGAGGGCCATGGGGTGTCCTTTTGAAAATCAGTGGAGCAGTTCAGAGAGATCAGCAATCACGCGGTCGGGCTGGCACGCTTGCACCGGCTCGCCCATGTTGTAGCCATAGGGCAGCAGCCACACCTCAATGCCCGCATTGCGTGCGGTGGCCGCGTCAATGGAGGAGTCGCCCACAAACAGGGCCCGCGCGGGGGCCACTTGCCACAGCGCCAGGCCATGCTGTATGCCCACAGGCGTGGGTTTTTTCTGGGCGAAGGTGTCGCCGCTGACCACCAGGTCAAAGCAGCTGTGCAGCTGGTGGGCTTGCAGCACGGTGTCGGTGTAGCGGCCTTCTTTGTTGGTGACCACGGCCAGCTTGCAGCCGGCCTGGCGCAGCGCGTGCAAGGTGTCTCGCACCTGGGGGTAGAGCTGGCTGCGGGTGCCGCAGCGGGCTTGGTAGTGGCCGTCAAAGATCGGCAAGGCTTGCTGCAAAACGGGGCCAAGGCGCACGTCGTCTGCGCTTTGGCCTGTGGCTTGCGCCAGGGCCTGGATCAGCAGCTCCCGGGTGCCGTGGCCTATCCAGAGGTCGACCTGTGCTTGCGCGGCGGCCGGCCAGCCGAAGTGCTGCAAGGTGTCGTTGACCGCATCGGCAATCTCGGGCGAGGTTTGCACCAGCGTGCCGTCGAGGTCGAAAAAAATCGCGTCCCAGCGCATCTTGGGGGCTTTCATCAGGCCAGGCCCATGGCGCGTTTTTTGCGCTCCATCATGCGCCACACAAAGGGGGTAAAGATCAGCTGCATGGCCAATTCCATTTTGCCGCCTGGCACCACGATGGTGTTGGCCCGGCTCATCCAGGAGCCGTTGATCATGTTGAGCAGGTATTGAAAATCAATGCCTTTGGGGTTGGCAAAGCGGATCACGACCACGCTTTCGTCGGCGCTGGGAATGTCGCGGGCCACAAAGGGGTTGGAAGTGTCCACCATGGGCACGCGCTGAAAGTTCACATGCGTGTGTTCAAACTGCGGCACGATGAAGTTCACGTAGTCGGGCATGCGCCGCAAAATGGTGTCGGTCACGGCCTCGGTGCTGTAGCCGCGCTGGTGCTTGTCGCGCCAGAGTTTTTGTATCCATTCGAGGTTGATGACAGGCACCACGCCCACACGCAGGTCGGGGTGCTGGGCGATGTTGTGCTCGGGCGTGACCACTGCGCCGTGCAGGCCCTCGTAAAACAGCATGTCGGTGTCCGCTTCAATGTCTTCCCACGCGGTGAAGGTGCCGGGCTCTTGCTGGTAGGGCGCGGCTTCTTGGGCGTTGTGCAGGTACTTGCGGGCCTGGCCCTTGCCGCTTTGGCCGTAGCTGCGAAAGAGGTTTTCAATCTCTCCAAAGAGGTTGTTTTCGGCGCTGAAGTGGCTGAAGTGTTTGTTGCCTTGCTGCTCGGCCTCGGCGGCGCGGCGCTTCATTTCCAGGCGGTCGTAGCGGTGAAAGCTGTCGCCCTCGACGATGGCGGCTTTGACGCCTTCGCGGCGAAAAATGTTGGCAAAGGTGCGGGTGACGGTGCTGGTGCCCGCCCCGGACGAGCCGGTGATGGCGATGATGGGATGACGTTCTGACATGGCAAGGCCTTGGTTTAAAAAAATCAGTCCCGAAACAAGCTGCGTTCGGCAAACAGCGGGGTGTGGCTGTCGGCCATGCGTGTCGGCCCGGCGTGGTAGCGCTCTATGCGTTCCACCTCGTTTTTGGAGCCAAAGACCAGGCCAATGCGCTGGTGCAAGCTGCTGGGTTGCACCTGCAGCACATTGTCGCGGCCGGTGCTGGCGCGCCCGCCGGCTTGCTCCATGATCCAGCCTACCGGGTTGGCTTCGTACAACAGGCGCAGGCGGCCAGGCTTGCTCGCATCTTTGGTGTCACGCGGGTACATGAAGACGCCGCCCCGCATCAAGATGCGGTGCGCCTCGGCCACCATGGAGGCGATCCAGCGCATGTTGAAGTCTTTGCCGCGCACGCCCGTGCGGCCAGCCAGGCACTCGTCCACGTAGCGCTTGACAGGCGCCTCCCAAAAGCGGGCGTTGGACGCGTTGATGGCGAACTCCTGCGTGTCTTGCGGCACGCGCATGCTGGGGTGGGTGAGCATGAACTCGCCCATCACCGGGTCCAGCGTGAAGCCGTGCACCCCCGTGCCCACCGTCAGCACCAGCATGGTGCTGGGGCCGTACAGGGCGTAGCCGGCGGCCACCTGTTGGGTGCCTGCTTGCAAAAAATCGGCCTCGGTCAATGCAGCGCCCTCGCGCACATGGGCAGGCGCTCGCAGCACGCTGAAGATGCTGCCCACCGAGACGTTGACGTCGATGTTGGACGAGCCGTCCAGCGGGTCGAACACCAGCAGGTACTTGCCTCGGGCGTGCGGGGCAGCAATGGGGTAGGGCGCTTCCATTTCCTCGGAGGCCATGCCCGCTAAGTAGCCGCCGCGCTCGTTCATGCTGATGAAGACCTCGTTGCTCAGCACGTCGAGTTGTTGCTGCACCTCGCCTTGCACATTGACTTGGCCGGCGCTGCGGGTGGCTGGATGCTTGCCCAGCATGTCGGCCAGCGCACCGTAGGCCACGGTTTTGGCAATGGCCTTGCAAGCGCGGGAGACGTCAAGAATCAGGGCGTTGAAGTCGCCGCTGGCCTCGGGGTGGCGGCGGCGTTGCTCAATGAGGAACTGGGTCAATGTGGAGGCGTTGCGCACGATCAAGGGCATGGGGGCGTTCCTCTGGCTGCGGGTTTCAATTGAATGATGGCATGGCCTGCCACTGGCGCAACTGCGCCAGCGTCAAGTTTTGCAAACTGGGCAGCACCTGCAGCGCGCCCCAAAAATCATGGTGAGCGGTGAAGGCATTGGGCGTGACCACCGTGGCCAGGCCTGCAGCGCGTGCCGCACGCAGGCCGTTGGCGGAATCTTCAAAGGCCAGCGCGTTCGCCGCGGGCAAGCCCAGGCGCTGCAAGGTCTGCTGGTAGACCTGGGGATGAGGTTTTTTGCGCGGGGCGGTGACAGCGTCTTCCACCACGGCAAACAGGCGCTGCCAGTCGCCTCCCACGCAGCGCTGGAGCAAGTGGCTGATGTTGGCCGGCGAGGTGGTGGTGGCAATGGCCAGCTTGAGGCCTGCGTCGCCAGCGGCCGACAGCAAAGCCAGCACGCCGGGGCGCAGCTGCACTTGGCCGTCTTGCACGGCTTGGGCGTAGGCGGCGGTTTTGAGCTCGTGCATGTGGGCAATGAGCTCGTCGAGTTCATTGCCGTCACCAATGTCTTGGGGCATGTCGCCGCGCTCCATCCAGTGGGCGCGTATGCGCTCTTTGCCGCCCGAGACCTCCAGCAGCCGGGTGTACAGCGGCACATCCCAGTGCCAGTCCAGGCCCACCTCGGCAAAGGCGTGGTTGAACGCGGCCAGGTGGGCCAGCTCGGTGTCGGCCAGGGTGCCGTCCACGTCAAAGATGAGGGCTTGCAGCATGGGCGCACTTCAGGGGGCTGCGTGTGCAAAGACCCGGCTGGCCCGCAGGTCGGCGGCGTTGAGCGTGCTCAGGTCCTCGGCGCTGTGCGCCACCTCGGCTTGGGCAAACAGGCGGCTGGCCTGGCGCAGCCGGGCGCGGTCCAAAGCGTTTCTCACGCTGCGCGCGTTGGCAAAATGCGGCTGGGCCATGCGCAGCTGCAAGTACTGCTCAAAGGCGGCACGGGCACTCTCAAGACCGTCTCGGCCATCGTCAAAGCGGTAGTTGAGCTCGATCAGCATCTGGTCGGCGATGCGCAGCAGTTCTTGGGCGCTGTAGTCCGGAAAGTCCAGGTGGAGGGCAATGCGGCTGCTCATGCCGGGGTTGGACGAAAAAAAGGTGTCCATGCGGTCTTTGTAGCCGGCCAAGATCACCACCAGGTCGTCGCGCTGGTTTTCCATGACTTGCAGCAAGATCTCTATGGCTTCTTGCCCGTAGTCGCGCTCGTTTTCCGGCCGGTACAGGTAATAGGCCTCGTCGATGAACAGCACGCCGCCCATGGCTTTTTTGAGCACCTCGCGGGTTTTGGGTGCGGTGTGGCCGATGTACTGGCCCACCAGGTCGTCGCGGGTGACCGCCACCAAGTGCCCTTTGCGCACATAACCCAGGCGGTGCAGGATTTGCGCCATGCGCAGCGCCACCGTGGTCTTGCCCGTGCCAGGGTTGCCCGAAAAGCACATGTGCAAGCTGGGGGCTTGGGCGGCCAGGCCCCGGTTTTTGCGCAGGCGATCTATCACCAAAAGGGCGGCGATGTCGCGCACCCTCTGCTTGACAGGAGCCAGCCCCACCAGGCCCTGCTCGAGTTCAGCCAGCACGGTTTGCACCTGCGATTCGGCCAGCACTTGGGAGACGGTCAGCTGCGCTGCGGCGGGTGAGGCCGCAGCGTGTTCAGGCTCTGGATCTCCAGAGTTTTTGTCGCGTGGCAAGTCGTGCATGCTGAGTCTGTCCACTCGAATCAGTAACGCTCGCCTTCGGGCTTGTCGGTGGCGTAGCTGTGCACGGTGTACTGAATTTGGCGCCCACCTATCTCCTGCCTGGCCAGACCGAAGCCGGGTTCGTTTTTGGGCCGGTTGACGATGTAGGACATGCGCGGTGACTCGACGCCTTGTGTCGAATCGAAGGCCGTCACACGAATGTAGTGGTTGGCAAAGGTCTGGCGGCAGGCCTTGATCTCCTTCAAGATGCCCGACGCGTCCTTCAGGTCAAACATCGGGTTGCCGTACATCTCCCAGTAGGTGTTGCGCGGATGAGGATCGTCGGTGTATTCGATGCCGACGGCCCAGTTTTTTCCCAGCGCGTACTCGATCTGTGCGGTGATCTGCGCGTCAGTGAGGTCGGGCAGGTAAGAAAATTGGCCTTGTGTGAGGCGGTTGCCTTGGTTGGTCATCATGGTGCGGTTCTCCTTAAATGGCAGCCGTTGGTGTGACGGCAAAGTCGGCGGTGTCGGTGGACTCGTAGTTAAAGCTGATGTCACCCCAGGTGTCTATGGCCGCTTTCAGGGGCGAGCACCACTTGGCGGCGTCTTGCAGGATTTGCGGGCCTTCGTTCCAGATGTCGCGGCCTTCATTGCGCGCCAGCACCATGGCTTCGAGGGCGACCCGGTTCGCCGTGGCGCCGGCCTGAATGCCCATGGGGTGGCCTATGGTGCCGCCGCCAAACTGCAGCACCACGTCGTCGCCGAGGTAGGTCAGCAACTGGTGCATTTGGCCCGCATGGATGCCGCCAGAGGCCACCGGCATGACCTTGTTGAGCGACGCCCAGTCCTGCTCGAAGAACAGACCTTTTTCGAGCTGCATGGGTGTGTGCGTGTCAAGCAATGTGTCGTAAAAGCCCCGGATCATCATGGGGTCGCCCTCCAACTTGCCGACCACCGTGCCGGCGTGGATGTGGTCCACACCCGCCATGCGCATCCACTTGCAGATGACGCGGAAGTTCATGCCGTGGTTTTTTTGCCGCGAGTAGGTGCTGTTGCCTGCACGGTGCAGGTGCAAGATCATGTCGTTCTTGCGCGCCCACAGCGCCATGCTCTGGATCGCCGTGTAGCCAATCACCAGGTCGATCATGATGATCACGCTGCCCAGGCTCTTGGCGAACTCGGCACGGGCGTACATTTCTTCCATCGTCCCGGCGGTGACGTTCAGGTAATGACCTTTGACCTCGCCGCTGGCAGCGCTGGCTTTGTTGACGGCCTCCATGCAGTAGAGGAAACGATCGCGCCAATGCATAAAGGGCTGCGAGTTGATGTTCTCGTCGTCCTTCATGAAATCAAGACCGCCTTTGAGGCCCTCGTACACCACGCGGCCATAGTTGCGGCCCGACAGGCCGAGCTTGGGTTTGGTGGTGGCGCCCAGCAGCGGGCGGCCAAACTTGTCCAGGCGCTCGCGCTCGACGACCACGCCGGTCGCAGGACCCTGGAAGGTCTTGAGGTAAGCGACCGGGATGCGCATGTCTTCCAGGCGCAAGGCCTTGACTGCCTTGAAGCCGAAGACGTTGCCAATGATGGATGCCGTGAGGTTGGCGATAGAGCCGCCTTCGAACAGGTCGATGTCGTAAGCGATATAGGCGAAGTACTGCTGCTCCGTCTTTGTGCCGGGGCCGGTGTTGGGCACGGAATCGACGCGATAGGCCTTGGCGCGGTAAAGGTCGCAGGCGGTCAGGCGGTCGGTCCACACCACCGTCCAGGTGGCGGTGGAGGATTCGCCGGCGACGGCCGCGGCGCACTCTTCAGAATCGACGCCTTCTTGCGGCGTCATGCGGAACATGGCGATCAAGTCGGTGTCCTTGGGCACATAGTCGGGCTGCCAATAGCCCATCTGCTTGTACTTGAGCACACCGGCGCTGTAGCGCGCTTTCTTGTCTGTGATTTCTTTGTCTGTAGCTGTGTTCATGAGGGCCTTTGCGAAGGTGGTTGAAGGAGTGAAGACAACTGTAGGGATTCAAATAGATAAGGTATATTTAAAAATAATTTGTTCACAGTTAAGTGATTACTTAATGAAAAACGCGACCTTCAGACAGCTGCGCGTCTTCAACGAGGTGGCGCGCCACCTCAGCTTTGTGCGTGCGGCCGAGGCCCTGCACCTGACCCCGCCGGCGGTGACCTTGCAGGTCAAGGAGCTGGAGGGCCATGTGGGCGCGCCGCTGTTTGAGCGCGCAGGGCGCAAGGTGAGCCTGACCACCACGGGGGAGTACATGCTGGTCTACGCCAGGCGCATCTTGGCCACCGTCAAGGACGCCGAAGACGCGGCCGCCCGGCTCAAGCAGGTGGAGTCCGGGCGCTTGACCGTGGGCTTGGTCAGCACGGCCAAGTATTTTTTGATGAACATGGTCGGCCAATATCAAAAACGCCATCCGGGTGTGGATGTGAACTTGCTGGTGGGCAACCGCGAACAGCTGGTGCGCATGCTGGGGCACAACGAGGTGGACATTGCGGTGATGGGCCGGCCCCCGCAGGAGCTGCAAACGCGCGCCGAGCCCTTTGCCGCGCACCCGCATGTGTTTGTGGCTGCCACCGACCACCCCTTGGTGGGCCTGGGGCCACTGAGCGTGGAAGACTTGCGCGGGCACGACTTCATCGCGCGTGAGCCGGGTTCAGGCACCCGCGCCGCCATGGAAAAGTTCTTTGCCGAGCACCGCGTGGAGCCGCGCCTGAAAATGAATTTGCACAGCAATGAAACCCTCAAGCAAGCCGTGATGGCCGGGCTGGGTTTGGGCTTTGTGTCGCTGCACGCCATAGGCATGGAAATGCGGCACGGCCTGATTGCCCTGCTGGACGTGCGCGGCGCGCCCGTGGTGCGGGCTTGGAACGTGGTGCACACCCGCTCCAAGCTGCTCTCACCGGCGGCCGAGTCTTTTCGCTACTTCATGCTTGAACACGGCGAGGCTTGGCTGGCCCAGAACTTTGGCGCGCTGTGGTCGCCGCCTGCAGCAGGGGAGGTGTCTTTGGACGCTGCGGCTCAGCATGCGAAGCCGTGAGGGCAGGGCGGTTGATGGCCTGATGCTGAGGCTTGCTCAATCGAGCCCGGCACTCACACCCAGCCCAAGGCCCCCACCACCGCACCCGCCCCCAGCAGCCACAGCAGGTGCAGCTTGGTGCGCCACACCACCAAGGTGCTCAGGGCCGCGAGCAGCCACAGCGGCCAGTGGTCCAGCGTGCGGCCGGTCGCGGTGGCCAGCACCCAGCCGGTGGCCACCAACAAGGCCACCACGATGGGCGCAAAGCCCTGCTTGAATGCCCTCACCCCCCGCAAGTGGCGGTTGCGGTGGCTCCAGTTGGAGGTGGTGTATGCGAGCAAGGAACTGGGCACCATGATGCCCACCATGGCCAGCATCATGGCGGCCGCAGGGGCCCAGGGCAGGCCGGTGTTGAGCCCCACGTTCCAGCCCATGAGCGCCACAAACAAAATATTGGGGCCAGGGGCGGCCTGGGCCAGCGCCACCGAGGTGTTGAACTGCGCATCCGTGAGCCAGCCTTGGCGGTCCACCAAAAAGCGGTGCATGTCGGCCGAGGTGGTGATGGCCCCGCCCACGCTCAGCAGTGAGAGCGTGGCAAAGTGCAAAAACAAGGTCAGCCAGTCGCCCAGGCTGAGGTCCAAAGGCGTCATGCGGGCAACCTGCGCCAGGCCAGAGCGCAAGCCAGAGCCCCCAGACCGAGCACCACCACCGCCAAGGGCAGCCTGAGCCAGGCGACACCCACAAACGTGGCCATGCCCAGCAAGGCGCACAGCGGCTTGCCCAGCACATTGGTGTTCAAAGCCGGCGCCAACTTCAGACCCGTGGCGGCAATCAGCCCCGCCGCCACAGCGGCCATGCCGCGCAGGGCGCCTTCGGCGGCGGGCAGGTGGGCCAGTTGGGCATAGAGCGATGCCAAGATCAGCACGATGACCAGCGGAAAAGCCAGCATGCCGGCCATGGCCACCCAAGCGCCACGCCAGCCAAAGTAGCGGCTGCCCAGGGCAATGGCCAGATTGATCACGTTGGGGCCAGGCATCAGCTGCGCCACGGCCCATTCCTCAATGAACTCGTCGCGGCTGAGCCAGCGTTTTTTCTCCACCAACTCGCGCTGGGCCACGGCCAGCACCCCGCCAAAGCCTTGCAAGGCCAGCCAGCTGAAACCCAAAAACAGCTCAGTCAGGGTCTGGGGGCGGGGCTTCACGCTGGTGGTGGAATTCATTCGGTGATTATCTCGTTCAGCCTGTTGACGTGGGCTGCTCCTGCATTCTGTAGACAGCCTGCTGGCGAATCGTCGCCTGAGGTCATGCCCGAAGACCTGGATCAATGTGTATCTGACCCCAATTCATGACCCCAATTCAAAGGGCTTCACACCGTCATGCCGCCGCACACCTCCAGCACCGCGCCGTTGACGTAGCTGGCCTCGTCGCTGGCCAAAAAGGCGTAGACGTTGGCGATTTCTTCGGG
>CANHKH010000064.1 GCA_947460165.1 Comamonadaceae bacterium | reverse complement strand
TGCTCCAGTGCAGACGGGTCGTCCAGCGTGGTCAGGTCGCCCGGGTCGCGGCCTTCGCACACGGCCTGAATCGCGCGGCGCAGCAGTTTGCCGCTGCGGGTTTTGGGCAGCACGCTGACAAAGCGCACACGGGCGGGGCGGGCCACGGCGCCCAGGTCGCCGTCCACGCGCTTCATGATCTCGGCTTCCACCCGTTTGCTGGCGTCCACATCGCCCGCCACGCTGGCGTCTTTGAGCACGGCAAAGGCCATGGCCACCTGGCCTTTGAGCGCGTCGGCCACGCCCACCACGGCGACCTCGGCCACCAACGGGTGGCCGGAGATGCTTTCTTCAATCTCGCGGGTGCCCAGGCGGTGGCCGGCCACGTTGATCACGTCGTCGGTGCGGCCCAGGATGAAAAAGTAACCATCGGCGTCGCGTATGCCCCAGTCAAAGGTGCTGTAAACCATTTTGCCGGGCACGCTTTGCCAGTAGGTGTTGACAAAGCGAGCGTCGTCGCGCCACACGGTTTGCATGAATCCCGGCGGCGTCGGGCCTTCGATGCAGACCACGCCTTTTTCATTGGGCTGGGTCAACTCTTCGCCGGTGGCCTCGTGCAGCAGCGTGACCTTGTAGCCGTACATGGGAATGCCTGGGCTGCCGAATTTGCTGGACATCTGCTGCACCGGATTGGCCAGGGTCAAGATGGGCCAGCCACTTTCGGTTTGCCAGTAGTTGTCGATGATGGGCACATTCAGGCCCTCGCTGATCCAGCGGGCTGTGGGCTCGTCCAGCGGTTCGCCGGCCAAAAACAGCGCGCGCAAGCTGGAGAGGTCGTGTTTTTTGAGCAGCGCCGGGTCTTGCTTTTTGAGCACGCGCACGGCAGTCGGCGCGCTGAACATGGCGGTGACCTTGTACTTTTCCACCAAGCTCCACCAAATGGCGCCGTCGGGTTGGCCGTCCAGGCCCTGGGTGGGCAGGCCCTCGTACATGATGGTGGCCATGCCCGCGATCAAGGGACCGTAGACGATGTAGCTGTGGCCCACCACCCAGCCGATGTCGCTGGTGGAAAAGTAGGTCTCGCCCGCCCGGCCGTCAAAAATGTGCTTCATGGACGCGGCCAGCGCCACGGCGTAGCCGCCGGTGTCGCGCTGCACACCTTTGGGTTTGCCGGTGGTGCCCGAGGTGTAGATGGTGTAGCTGATGTCGGTGGAGGCCATGGCCTGGCAGGGCACCTGGGCGTGCAGGTGCTGGGCGCGCAAATCGGCCCAAAGGTGGTCGCGGCCGGCCACCAGGTCCATGGCGGCCAATTGGCGGTCGGCCAAGATCACGGCGCTGGGCTTGTGGGCCGACAGGCGGATGGCCTCGTCGAGCAAGGGCTTGTAGGCAATGGCCTTGCCGCCGCGCGAGCCAGCGTCGGCGCTGACGATGAGCTTGGGCTGGGCGTCTTCAATGCGGGAAGCCAGCGAACCGCTGGCAAAGCCGCCAAACACCACGCAGTGGATGGCGCCTATGCGGGCGCAGGCCAGCATGGCAAAAGCAGCCTCGGCCATCATGGGCATGTAAATCAGCACGCGATCGCCTTGGCCCACGCCCAGGGCCTGCATGGCCGCGGCCATGCGCTGCACCTCGGTGTGCAACTCGGCAAAGCTGTAGACCTTTTCCGTGCAGGTCTCGGTGGACACGGCAATCAAGGCGGGCTGGTCGGCGCGCGCCTGCAGGTGGCGATCCACCGCGTTGTGGCACAAATTGGTGGTGCCGCCTTCAAACCACTTGGCAAAAGGTGGGTTGTCCCAGTTGCAAATGCGCGATGGCGGCGTGAACCAGTCGATCAGCTTGGCCTGCTCGGCCCAAAAAACATCGGGTTGCGCCACAGACTGGCGGTGAAATTCGGCATAACTGACGGGGGCTTGGCTCATGTTTGTCTCCTGTTGGGTTGTTCAAATTTTGACGATCACGCGGCCGCGCACCCGGCCGTCCATCAAGGCTTGCGCCCATTCAGGGGCCTGGGCCAAGCTGACTTCGGTGACCATGGACTCGAGCTTGGCGGCATCCAAATCGCGCGCCAGCCTGGCCCAGGCCTGCTGGCGTTTGGCCAAGGGCGCCATCACGCTGTCAATGCCGGCCAAGGTGACGCCGCGCAAAATAAAGGGCATGACGGTGGCCGCCAAGTCGGCCCCCTGGGCCAGGCCACAGGCGGCCACCACCCCGCCGTACTGCATTTGCGCGCAAACATTGGCCAAACTGTGCGAGCCCAGGGTGTCCACCGCGCCCGCCCAGCGCTCTTTTTGCAAGGGCTTGCCCGCAGCGCCCAGGCTGGCGCGGTCGATCACGCTGGCCGCGCCCAGGGCTGTGAGGTAGGCCTCTTCGCTGGCTTTGCCCGTGGCCGCCACCACGGTGTAGCCCAGGCGGCTGAGCAACGCAATGGCGGTGCTGCCCACGCCACCGGTGGCGCCTGTCACCAGCACCTCGCCCTGCCCGGGCTGCAGGCCACGCTCCTCCAAGGCCATGACGCACAGCATGGCGGTGTAGCCCGCCGTGCCTATGGCCATGGCTTGGCGCGGCGTGAAGGCCTCGGGCAGCTTGACCAACTGCCGGCCCTCCAGGCTGGCGCGTTCGGCCATCAGGCCCCAGCGCGTCTCGCCCAGGCCCCAGCCGTTGTGAATGAAGTGGTCGCCCTCTTTCCAATCCGGGTGGCTGGACGAGAGCACCGTGCCCGCCCCGTCAATGCCGGCCACCATGGGCCAGGCGCGCACCACCGGGCCTTTGTTGGCAATGGCCAGGCCGTCTTTGAAATTGAGCGTGGAGTAGTCCACGCGCACCTGCACGTCGCCAGGCGGCAGGCTGGACTCGTCCAGCGAGGTGATGGCGGCGGAAAATTGGCCGTCGGTTTTTTGCAGCAACAAGGCGTTGAACATGGATGAGTCTTTCGCGCACTGGGGCGCACAAGGCAAGGCATTGAACGGGCAGATGTCAAGGCTCAGGCGGGCCAGTCAGCGCAGCCGGCCGGCTGGGCTTGAACACCTGAAACTGAATTCATAATTATGAATGGAGGGCTTGCGGCAGCCTGACGCTGGGTCGGCCGTCGCCCGAGAGGCAGCTGCGGCACGAGGCTCAAAGGCGCCGCTTCGCTCATTCCGCGGCCACGATGACCAGGTGCAGCGGCCTGTAACGGGCGT
This sequence comes from Comamonadaceae bacterium, assembly GCA_947460165.1. Lineage (GTDB taxonomy): Bacteria > Pseudomonadota > Gammaproteobacteria > Burkholderiales > Burkholderiaceae_C > Polaromonas. Next base: position 8,236 of record CANHKH010000064.1, on the reverse strand, counting down.
ACAGCCACAAACCCAGCGCAGCGAGCGAGCCCATCATGGCGGTGAAGGTCAAGGCCACCCACAGCCCGGCAAACAAACCCACCAGCACGCCCACGGGTCCCGCCACCGGCAGGCCTTGCCAGCTGACCGTGTCAAAGCCTATCCAAGCCAGCACCCCCATCAGCAGGCCCAGCGGCAGCATGGCGGTCATCAGGCCAATGAAAATGAGCTTGTAAACAGAGCCCGTGCTCAGGCGACGAATGGTCAACGAGGTGTACATGGTGGGTCAAGGCCAAAACAAAAGACCATTGTCACTGCAGCCCCAGGCCCAAGGGGGCCGGTCAAACACGGATTTTTTTTCAAGCTCCAGGGCTGGGGTGGGCCATGGAACGCGCTGCAGTCGGTGTGTTGGCACGGCCCATGGCCGGGCAGCGGCTGCCCGGCTTGACACGGCAAAGCTCAAGCCTGCAAGGCCTGCACCACGGCCTCGCCCAGCGCCAGCGCGCTGGTCAGGCCCGGCGACTCGATGCCGAACAGGTTGACCAGCCCCGGCAAGCCGTGTTGCGCCGGCCCCTGGATGACAAAGTCGCTGGCGGGCGCATGCGGGCCAGCGAGCTTGGGCCGAATGCCCGCGTAGCCCGGGTGCAAAGCGCCGTCGGGCAAGCCTGGCCAGTACTTGCGCACCTCGGCGTAAAAACCGTCGGCCCGCCGGGGATGGACCCGCACATCCTCAGGGTCGTCCACCCATTGCACGTCAGGCCCAAATTTGGCCTGCCCGCCCAGGTCCAGGGTCAGGTGCACGCCCAGGCCGGCAGCCTCGGGCACGGGGTAGATCAGCCGCGAAAAAGGCGACCGACCCGCCAGGGTGAAGTAATTGCCTTTGGCAAAAAATGCCTGCGGCACATGGGCAGGGTCCAGGCCTTCAAAACGACGCGCCAGCGCAGGCGCGGCCAGCCCCGCCGCATTGACCAGCAGTTCGGTGCACCATTGGCTGCCATCTTGCATCTGCAAGATCCAGCCCTGGTCGGTGTAGCGCGCCCCGGCCAAGGGCGAGTGCAAGGCGACAGTGCCACCTTCGCGCTCCAAGTCAGCTTGCAAGGCCAGCATGAGCGCATGGCTGTCGACGATGCCGGTCGAGGGCGAATGCAGGGCGGCAGCGCAGCGCAGCGCAGGCTCCAGGCGCTGGGCCTGCTGGCGACTGAGCCACTGCAGGTCGGCCACGCCGTTGGCCGCGGCCTTGGCGGCAATCGCGTCGAGCTGCGGCAGCTGCGCCTCATCGGTGGCCACAATCAGCTTTCCACAGCGCTGGTGGGCCACGCCACGCTCTGCGCAATAGGCATACAGCCGTTGCCGGCCCTCCACGCACAAGCGCGCTTTCAGAGAGCCGGCAGGGTAGTAAATGCCGGCGTGAACGACCTCGCTGTTGCGCGAGCTGGTGCCCGTGCCAATGGCCTGAGCGGCCTCCAGCACCAGCCAAGCGCGTGACTTGAAGTGCGGCGACAAAGCCAAGGCCCGGGCTGTGGCCAGCCCGACCACCCCAGCGCCTATCACCACCCCATCGATGCGATCCATGCGCTTCCTTTGTGTTGGGCTTCAAAGCCGGCGGGGGTCGGTGGCCAACAACTGCTGGACCAGCGCCTGCAGGCTTTGCTGGAGCGGCACCCAGCCGGCGTGAAGCTCCAGCGTGTGCTCGTCCATGTAAAGCCGGCGGTTGATCTCCAGCTGCAAGCTGTGCCGGTGCTGCTCGGGCCTGCCGTAGCGGCGCACCAACTCCACGCCTTTGTAGGGGTGATTGAGCCACACCGAATAGCCCTCGCGCTGAAGTGCATGGCAGACCAGCTCTGCCAGCGCAGGGCTAGAGCTGCTGTGGTCCCGGTTGCCCACCACAAAGTCGGCGTGCACCAGGCCAGGCTGGTCGGTGGCGTGGCTGCCGGCCACCGCCGGCATGGAGTGGCAGTTCAGGTGCAGGCTGTAGCCGTGCTGGGCATGGGCCGCATCAATGGCCTGCTGCACAGCCTGGTGGTAGGGCAGCCAGCAGCGCTGCAGGCGCTGCTGCACCTCGGCCACGCTCAAAAGCCGGTCGTACAGCGGCAATCCTTGGTCCGTCAGGCGCCAAATCAGGCCCTTGCCCAAGCGCACCTTGGCCCACTGTCCCGGGGTCTGGGGCTGGGGGCCGGGCCAGGGTGCGTCCAGCAAGGACTCGTCGATCTCGCACAGGTCGCGGTTGGCGTCCACATAGCTGCGTGGAAAAAACGCCTCTATCCAATGGACGCCCAAGCCAGGCGCAAAGTCGTAGAGTTTTTCCACATGCGTGTCTTCGGCGTGGCGCAGCACGGCCCGCTCGCAGACGTGGCGGAAATCGTCTGGGTAATGGGTGCCGCTGTGCGGTGAATCCAACACCAGCGGGGTGTGGCCCGGAAGGTAGCGCAGCTCGCTCATGCAGCAGATTGTGCCGTGACCCCATGACCTGCCAATTTTTTGGGGGTTGGCGCCCCCCTGGCCCACCCACAGTCGGGCTGCAGGGACAGCCGGCAGCGCCGTCCTACATGAGCCGCGCTACACCGCCGACAGCGCAGTCCTGACTTGGTTCACAGAATGACACCGTTGATGTTGAAACAACAAATCCTATCGATTCACCCCTTCAAGGAGTCACCGTGAGCAAATCAATCCGAGCGCTTTCTGGCATTGTGCTGGCCACCGCCAGCTTGGCCATGGGCGCCAATGCGCTGGCCCAATCGAGCAGTTCGACCACTGCAGGCAACGACATGAACGCCAACGGCACCTGGTACGCCCCTGCGGGCGGGCGCTACCTGGGCTTGAATGCCGGGCGCACCGACTACCCTGGCAGCCACAAAGGCGATGCCTACAGCCTCTACATGGGCGGCATGTGGAGCCCCAACTGGGGCATGGAGTTTGGCGCCACCAACTTTGGCTCCGACAGCGGCAACGACGCTTATGGCTTTAACCTCAGCGCGGTGGCCCGCCTGCCACTGACGCCGGCGTTCTCCGTGTTTGGCAAGCTGGGCGGGCTGTACAGCCGCACTGAAACTGCCTTGGGCATGAAAGACCACGGCTGGGGTGAGACATATGGCGTGGGCGTGGACTTTAACTTCACGCAAAACCTCACCGCCGTGCTGCAGTACGACCGTTCTCGGGTGAAGTTCGCCGGCGACAAAGAAAATATCAATGTCACCTCGGTGGGCCTGAAATACCGCTACTGATCAGCCCCATGACCGACACCCCAGGCTTGCAGGCCCATGCCCGCAATGACAAATGGACCCCCTCCCGCAGGGGTCCTGCCTGTGGGTTGCTGCGGGCGCAAAGCCTGGGCTGCAAGCAGCCCTTGGATCACAACGGCGCCCATGGGCGCCGTTTTTTTGGCTTTGAACGGCAGGCCTGGCCACGCCACCACATTCACACCACCAGGAAAAAGTTCTGGCTGGCAAGGCTGCAAGCAGCTGCTGAGGTGACGGCCATCACCTTGAGCTTGCGTTTCAAACCCTGTGAATCGACCTCGTTACAAGCGAATTGATAGACCCACCATGTCACAGCCATCCTCCCGAGCCGACAAAATTTTGGTCCTTGACGACGATGCCCGCATCCGTGACCTGCTGCGGCGCTATTTGGCCCAGGAGGGCTTTGAAGTGATGCTGGCCGAAGACAGCAAGGCCTTGAACCGCATCATGTTGCGCGAGGCGGTCGATCTGATCGTGCTTGACCTCATGATGCCCGGCGAGGACGGCCTGTCGATCTGCAGGCGCCTGCGCGCGGCCAACGACAAGACCCCCATCATCATGCTGACAGCCAAGGGCGAGGACGTGGACCGCATCGTGGGCCTGGAAGTCGGTGCCGACGACTACCTGGCCAAACCCTTTAACCCGCGCGAGTTGCTGGCCCGCATCCACGCCGTGCTGCGCCGAAGGCCGCCGGTGGAGGTGCCGGGCGCGCCGTCCAGCGACCAAGAGGCGGTGGTCTTTGGCCCCTTTTCTTTTGACATGGCCTTGCGCACCTTGCATAAAAACGGGGCCGACTTGCCGCTGACCACCGGCGAATTTGCCATGCTCAAGACCCTGGTTCGCCACCCGCGCCAGCCGCTGTCGCGAGAAAAACTCGCGCAACTCGCGCGCGGCCGGGAGTTTGAACCCTTTGACCGCAGTCTGGACGTGCAGGTCTCACGGCTGCGCAAACTCATCGAAGTGGACGCGGCCATGCCACGCTACATCCAGACGGTCTGGGGCGTGGGTTATGTGTTCGTGCCGGACGGCAACACCTGAGCGCGGCAGGCAGCCCGCGTGTGATGCGCCATTTGAGCCTGCACACCGACGGCGCCCGGCCTGCGCTGGGCCGCGCGCGCCCGGCTCAGGCGGCCCCGGCGGTCCGCAGGTGAAGGGCGCGCCCGCAGGCCAGTGCCTGAGCAACTGGCGCAAATATGCAGCTTGGCTGTCCAGGCCAGGCTTGGTGGGACCTGGCCAGCCCGATGCGCCTGGCCTGCTGCCACCCAGGCACAGCCTGAGCTTGTTTTGGCGCACGTTTTTCTTGTTGTCTGTGCTGCTGCTGTTCTCGCTGGTGATTTGGCTGCAGATTTTTCGCATTCTTGAAGGTCGGCCACAGTCGCTGCAAAACGCTCAACAACTGGGCTCGCTGGTCAAACTCAGCCGGGCCAGCTTGAGCCACTCAGACGCCATTGCCCGTTTGTCGATGATCCAGGCCCTGGCCGACGAGGAGGCCTTGAACATTGTGCTGCGCCATCCCGCAGACCGCTTTGTGCCGCTGGCCGCCACGGGTGGCGACGGGGGCGTGGTGCGCGAGATCATGCAAAAGCTGGGTCCGGGCACCGTGATCGCGTCCTCGGTCAACGGTCGAAAAGGCTTTTGGGTGGGCTTTACCATCGAAAGCGATTTTTACTGGCTGCAGGCCGACGACGCCCGGCTGCAACCCACGCACAACAGCACCTGGCTGACCTGGCTGGCCACGGCAGGCCTGCTGTCGCTGCTGGGCGCGGCCATGATGGCCCGCATCATCAACCGACCGTTGAGGCAGCTGAGTCTGGCCACCCTGCGGCTGCGCAGCGGCCAGTTCGACGCCAAGCTGCTCGACGAGCGGGCCGCCACCACTGAAATTCGCGAGGTCAACATCGGCTTTAACCGCATGGCCGCGCAACTGTCCAAGATGGAGTACGACCGTGCCCTCATGCTCGCGGGCATCTCGCACGACCTGCGCACACCGCTGGCCCGACTGCGTCTGGACACCGAAATCAGCGTCACCGATCCACTCGCACGCGCCCACATGGCCGACGACATCGCGCAACTCGACGCCATCATCCACAAATTTTTAGACTATGCCCGGCCGCAAGTCACCCACCTGGAGCTCGTCCCGCTCAAAGCCATGGTGGAGCGGGCCGCCTTTGCCTTCGCGCAAGATGCGTCCATGCACATTGTGCGGGAGTTGCCAGCGGGCCTGCAGGTGCTGGCCGACCCGGTGGAGTTGCTCAGGGTGCTGTCCAACCTGCTGGAAAACGCACGGCGTTATGGGCGCAGCAGCGACCAGGTCTGCCGCGTCCACATCCAGGCCACAGCCACCAAGGCCTGGGTGATCATCACACTGGCCGATCAAGGGCCGGGGGTGGCCGAGCCAGTGCTGAGACAGCTGACCCGGCCTTTTTTCAGGGCCGACGCATCGCGCAACCAAACGGCCGGCTCTGGCCTGGGCCTGGCCATCGTAGAGGCCAGTGTGCTGCGCATGGGCGGCGGCTTCAGCCTGAGCGCGGCGGCCTCCGGAGGCTTGTGTGCGCAAATCCGGCTGCGCCGGGCATGAAGCTGTCGCCTCAGGCCGGCAGCAACAAAAGCACGGCCCGCGCCTCCATGCTCAGGCCCTCGCCCACAGGCCCCATTTTTTCGGCCGTCTTGGCTTTGACGTTGACCTGCGCAGGCGCCAGCCCCAGCGCCTGGGCCACGCGCGCTTGCATGGCCGGGATGTGCGGCGCCAGCTTGGGCGCTTGCGCCACGATGGTGCTGTCAATGTTGCCTATGCGCCAGCCTGCGGCATGCACGCGGGCGGCGGCCTCGACCAGCAGCACCAGGGAGTCCGCCCCTTTGAAGCGCGCATCGGTGTCCGGAAAGTGGCGGCCAATGTCACCCAAGCCCGCCGCGCCCAGCAGCGCATCGGTGATGGCGTGGAGCAACACATCGGCATCTGAATGGCCCAGCAAGCCCTTGTCGTGCGGCACCTGCACGCCGCCCAGCATGAGCGGTCGGCCCGCCACCAGCGCGTGCGTGTCCCAGCCCTCGCCGATGCGAAAAGCCAGAGGCGGTGACACAGGGACAGGCTGGTTCATGTCAGGTCTTTCGGGGGCAGTTCGCGGGCGCGCAGCACCGCCTCGGCCAACTGGAAGTCTTGGGGGTAGGTGATTTTGAAATTGTGCGCACTGCCGGCCACCAAGCGCGGCGCCAGACCTTGGGCTTCCATGGCGCTGGCCTCGTCGGTCACGGCCAGGCCCTGGGCGGCGGCCGCCTCCAGCGCTTGGGCCAGCGCGCCAAAGCGAAACATTTGCGGCGTCTGCGCCAGCCACTTGTGCGCGCGCTCCAGGGTGTGGCTGACGCGGCCATGGAGCTCGGTCTTGAGCGTGTCGGCCAGCGGCAGCGCCAGCAGGCCGCCCACGGCGTCGTCCAGGCAGGCGGCCATCAAGGCCTGAATTTGCGCGGGGGTCACCAGGCAGCGCGCCGCATCGTGCACCAGCACCCAGTCCCGCGGCCGGGGGCCACCGGGCAGCGCGCACCAGGCCGCCAGGCCCTGACGCACAGAGTCGGCCCGCGTGGCGCCGCCGCAGCGCAGCAAGGTCACGGCCTGGCCCGCAGTTGGCGCCGCAAGCTCAGGCATCACCTCGGCCCACACGCTGTCCTCGGGCGAGAGCACCACGGCCACAGCGCTGAGCGCGGGGCCCAGAGCCGCAAAAGCGGCCAAGGTGTGGGCCAGCACGGGCCGGCCGCACAGGGTTTGGTATTGCTTGGGCCAGGCCGGCTGGCCCTCGCTGCGCGCCCGCGCGCCCACCCCGGCGCTGGGGATCAGGGCAAAGCAACGAGCAGGTGAGGCAGCAAGTGTGTCGGCTGGCAAGGTGCCATGCGGTTTGGGAAATGCAGACATGAGCGGGAGATTCTAAAATCACGCCACCACCCCACACCTTTCAGTGTGGGGTTTTCGTGTTTTCTGCGCTCACCCAGCACTTGCGGCCCCCTCGCCCTGGCGATGGCCCCCCACCCCCCCATGGACCTGCCCAAACTTTCTCTGGCCAAGCGCTACACCCTGCCGCAACCCGTGGCCTCCAGCGACGCGCTGCTGCTGGCGGGCCTGGCCCTGCGGGACAAAGAAGCGGGCAGGCTGACCGCCATCGTCACGCCAGACGCCAGCACCGCGCAGCGCCTGCTGGGTGAGCTGCCGTTTTTCGAGCCCACGCTGCGCTGCGCGCTGTTCCCCGACTGGGAAACCCTGCCCTACGACAGCTTTTCCCCGCACCAAGACCTCATCAGCGAGCGGCTGGCCACGCTGTGGCGCATCAACCAGCGCGACGCCGAGCAAGGCGCCGACGTGGTCATCGTGCCGGCCACCACGGCGCTGTACCGCCTGGCGCCGCCCAGCTTTTTGGCCGGCTACACCTTTGAATTCAAGGTCAAGCAAAAGCTCGACGAGGCCAAGCTGCGCGCCCAGCTCACGCTGGCCGGTTACAGCCACGTCACGCAGGTGGTCAGCCCCGGCGAGTACGCCGTGCGCGGCGGCCTGATTGATTTGTTCCCCATGGGCTCGCTGGTGCCTTTCAGGGTGGATTTGTTTGACGACGAGGTCGACTCCATACGCACCTTTGACCCAGACAGCCAGCGCAGCCTCTACCCCGTGCCCGAGGTGCGGCTTTTGCCCGGCCGCGAGTTCCCCATGGACGAGGCCGCGCGCGGCCGCTTTCGCAGCCGCTGGCGCGAGTTGCTCGAGGGCGATCCGACCAAAAGCCGCATTTACAAAGACATGGGCAACGGCGTGGCCACGGCCGGCATTGAGTACTACCTGCCGCTGTTTTTTGAAAACACCGCCACCTTTTTTGACTACCTGGGCAGCCGACCCGACGAAGCCACCTTGGTGCTGCACGGCGACTTGGAGCCGGCCTTTCAGCGCTTTTGGCAAGACACCCGCGAGCGCTACCGCCTGGTGCAAGGCGCGCCCGACCGCCCCGCCCTGCCGCCCGAAGCGCTGTTTTTAAGCGCGGAGGAGTTCT
>CANHKH010000063.1 GCA_947460165.1 Comamonadaceae bacterium | reverse complement strand
GCGACTTCATGCCGCCGAGCAAAAGCCCGGCCAGCAAATCGCCGGAGGCCTCACCGGCCACCATGGCCGCGCGCGGAAAGGCTGCCACGGCCGCTCAGCGCACGATGCCGCGCTGCGGCGAGCAGGCCTGCAAAAAGCCCAGCATCAGGGCCACATCGGGCGCGGCCTCGGGCTCGCTGAGGGCCAGCTCGGCCATGCGCTGCTGGGCCGCCTCCAGCGTGAGGCCGTCGCGGTACAAGGCCTTGTGCATGGCTTTGACGGCGGCCAGCCGGGGGGCAGAAAAGCCGCGCCTGCGCAGGCCTTCATAGTTCATGGTGCGGGCGCCTGCGGGCTGGCCCTGGCACATGACAAAAGGCGGCAAGTCGGCAAACAGCAGCGAACACATGGCCGTCATGGCGTGCGCGCCCAGGCGCACAAACTGGTGCACCACGGTAAAGCCGCCCAAAATCACCCAGTCGCCCACCTGCACATGGCCGGCCAGCTGGGAGTTGTTGGCAAAAATGGTGTGGTTGCCCACGGTCACATCGTGCGCCAGGTGCACATAGGCCATGATCCAGTTGTCATCGCCCACGCGCGTGACGCCCAGGTCACCGGGCGAGCCGATGTTGAAGGTGCAAAACTCGCGGATGGTGTTGCGCTCGCCGATGACCAGCTCGCAGGGTTCGCCCGCGTATTTTTTGTCTTGTGGGATGGCGCCCAGCGAGTTGAACTGAAAAATGCGGTTGTCGCGGCCAATGGTGGTGTGGCCTTCAATCACGCAGTGCGCGCCCACGGTGGTGCCGGCTGCAATTTTGACGTGCGGGCCAATGACGCTGTAGGGGCCGACCTCGACCGAGCTGTCCAACTCGGCGCCCGCATCCACCAGGGCCGTGGGATGTATGCCTGCCATGCCTGTGTTCCTGGCCGCGCTCAGGGCAGCGTGCGCACGGTGCACATCAGCTCGGCCTCGCAGGCCAGCACGCCGTCGACGTGGGCTTGCGCGGCAAACTTGAAAATACCGGCTTTCATGCGGCTCAAACTCACGTCCATGATGAGCTGATCGCCAGGCTCCACCGGGCGCTTGAAGCGGGCGCCGTCAATGCCTGCAAAGTAAAACAGCGTTTTCTCGTCAGGCACGGTGCCCAGGGAGTCAAAGGCCAGCAAGGCGGCCGCTTGTGCCATGGCTTCGAGCATGAGCACGCCGGGCATCACTGGCCGGTGCGGAAAATGACCCGTGAAATAGGGCTCGTTGATGCTGACGTTTTTGAGCGCCTTGATGCGCTTGCCTTTTTCAATCTCCAGCACACGGTCCACCAACAAAATGGGGTAGCGGTGCGGCAGTTGCTTGAGGATTTGGTGGATGTCCATCATGGTGGTACTGGCTTTTCGTGTCTGTGTTTTTATCTGTCAGCGTGTCTGCCGGTCAACAAGCGGCGCCTTGGGGGCTCAGACAGAGGTCTTGGCCTGGGCTTCGAGCTGCTTGATGCGCTCACGCAAGGCATGGAGCTGTTTGAGCGTGGCGGCGTTTTTTTCCCAGGAGGCATTGTCGTCTATGGGAAAAAAGCCGCTGTAGTGACCCGGCTTGGCCATCGAGCGCGTGACCACCGAGGCGGCCGAGACATGCACATGGTCGGCCAGGCTCAGGTGACCCAGCACCACCGCACCACCACCCACGGTGCAGTGCGCGCCTATGCGGGCGCTGCCGGCCACGCCCACGCAGCCGGCCATGGCGGTGTGGGCGCCCACATGGACGTTGTGGCCAATTTGCACGAGGTTGTCGAGCTTGACGCCATCCTCAATGACGGTGTCCCCCAGGGCGCCCCGGTCTATGCAGGTGTTGGCGCCAATTTCCACGTCATCGCCAATGCGCACCGCGCCAAGTTGCTCGATTTTTTCCCAGCGCCCGTCAGCCGGGGCAAAGCCAAAGCCGTCGGCGCCAATCACCACGCCCGAGTGAAGAATGCAGCGCTCACCTAGGCGGCAGTCTTGCCCCACTGTGACGCGGGCGGCCAGCCGGGTGCCGCGGCCAATGTGCGCACCCGCCGCCACCACGGCATGCTCGCCCAGGTGCACGCCCTCTTCAATCACGGCCTGTGCGCCCACAAAGGCAAACGCGCCCACGCTGGCAGACGCCGCCAGCTGCGCTGTGGGGTCCACCCAGGCGGTGGGGTGAATGCCGACAGGGGCGGGACGGCTGTGTTGCAGCTTCCACAGCTGCGTGACGCGGGCGAAATAGCGGTAGGGGTCGGCCACCACAATGAAGTCACCGCGCAAAGCAGCCGCCTCTTGCAGGGCAGGTGAGACGATGACGCAGCCGGCTTGGGAGGCGGCGAGTTTGGAGGTGTATTTGGGGTGGCTGACGAAGCTCAGGTCGGCAGGACCTGCAGCTTCAATGGGGGCCAGCCGGTCGATGTGGCGTTGGGCATCACCGCTGAGGGTGGCTTGGAACTCACCCGAGAGGGCCTCGACCAAGGCGCCGAGGACCAGACTCACACCCGCCTCGCCTCGCTGGCTTGCCAGGGCAAGCGCTCAGCGTGGGCTGCCATTGAGCTGGCGAATCACTTTTTCTGTGATGTCGTGCTTGGGATTGATGTACACCGCTTCTTGAATGATGAGGTCAAACTTTTCAGCCTCGGCCAAGGCTTTGACTGCGCGGTTGGCCCGCTCAATGATCAGTTGGAGCTCTTCGTTCTTGCGGTTGTTCAGGTCTTCCTGAAAGTCCTTGCGTTTGCGCTGGAACTCACGGTCTTGGTCCACCAGCTGCTTTTGGCGCGTGGCGCGCTGGCTCTCTGGCAAGGTGGGGCCTTCGCGTTCCAAGCGCTCGGAGGCGGTCTTGATCTGGTTGCCCAACTCGGCCAGGTCTTTTTCACGCTTGGTGAACTCTTGCTCCAACTTGGTCTGCGCCGCCTTGGCGGGCGCAGCCTCGCGCACGATGCGGTCAAGATTGACAATGCCGATCTTGAATTCCTGGGCAAATGCCGGAACAGCAGCCAGCAGCAAGGTGGCACACAGGGCGAGGCGATGAGGCAGCATTGTCATTAGAAGGCCGTACCAATCTGAAATTGCATGCGCTGGATTCTATCGCTAGCTTCTTTGCGCAAAGGAAAGGCGAAGGCCAGGCGCAAAGGGCCGACGGGGGAGATCCAGCTCACGCCCAGGCCGGTGGAGGCCTTGAGGTTGTCCAGCTTGTAGGTGTCTTTTTCAGCAAACACATTGCCCGCATCCACAAAGCCGAACATGCGCAGCGTTCTGTCGTTGCCTGCCCCCGGAAAAGGCGCGAGCAATTCAGCATTGAGCGTGATTTTTTTGGCCCCGCCTGTGGCGGTGGTGGTGGGCAAATTGGTGACCGGGTCCACATAGCGCGGCCCCAGCGAGCCCTGCTCAAAGCCCCGCACCGAGCCCAAACCACCCGAGTAAAAGTTCTTGATCACCGGGTAAGGCTTGTTGCCCGTGCCTTGGCCCCAGCCCACCTCGCCATTGAGGCCCACTGTGAACTGCTTGTTCAAGGGAATGTAGCGCTGCAGCTGATAAACCGCGCGCAGGTACTTGATGTCGCCGCCCACGCCCCAATCACCGTTGACCCGCTGGTAAGTGCCCCGGGTGGGCACCAGCGCGCTGTCGCGCTGGTCACGCTGCCAGCCCACGCTCAGTGGAAAGGAGGTGCTGCGCGCGTTGCCTTGCTGCCTGACGAATTCTTGAAGGCTGATGTTGTTGCCCGCTTCGACATCCCAGGTCTCGGCGCCCGCGCCGAAAAACACGGTGTCAGTTTCTGTAAACGGCACACCAAAGCGGATGCTGCCGCCCTGCGTCTTGAGCGTGTACTGCGTGGCCTCACCGATCTGGGGCTTGGTGGTGCGGCTGTACAGGTCAAAGCCGCGCGAGACGCCATCGGCCGTGAAATAAGGGTCCACCGTGCTGATGACCAATTGGCGGTTGGTTTTGCTGGTGTTGATCTCCAAGCCCAGGTAGTTGCCGGTGCCAAAGATGTTTTCCTGACGCACACCGGCCATCAAGGACAACTTGTCGCTGCTGGAGTAGCCCGCACCGATTTGCAGGTTGCCCGTGGGCTTTTCTGCCACCGTCACGGTGAGGTCCACCTGGTCGGCCGTGCCCGGCACGTCTTGGCTGTCGACATCGACCGAGGTGAAAAAACCCAAGCGGTCGACCCGCTCGCGCGAGAGCCGGATTTTGTCGCCGTCGTACCAAGAGGACTCGAGTTGACGGAACTCGCGGCGCACCACCTCGTCGCGCGTGCGGGCGTTGCCCGCCACGTTGATGCGGCGCACATAAGCGCGGCGCGAGGGTTCGGCCTGCAGCACAAACACCACACGGTTGGTGCTGCGGTCAATTTGCGGCACGGCTTCCACGCGGGCAAAGGCAAAGCCGAAGCTGCCGAAATAGTCGTTGAAGGCCTTGGTGGTTTCAGTCACCTTGTCGGCATTGAAGGGCTCGCCCGCACGGATGGTGACCAAGGACTTGAACTCCTGCTCGCGGCCCAGGTAGTTGCCTTCTAAGCGCACGGCAGACACCACAAAGCGCTCGCCCTCAAAAATATTGAGGGTCACCGTGATTTGCTGCTTGTCGGGGGAGATGGCCACCTGGGTGGAGTCCACCCGGAAATCCAGATAACCGCGTGACAGGTAGTAAGAGCGCAAAGTCTCGATGTCCGCATTGAGCTTGACCCGCGAGTAGCGGTCAGACTTGGTGTACCAGCTCAGCCAGCCCCCGGTGTCCAGGTCAAACAGGTCGCGCAAGGTCTTTTCAGTGAAGACCTTGGCGCCCACAATGCGGATGTCCTTGATCTTGGCGATCTCGCCTTCGGTGACGTTGAAGCTGACGTTGACCCGGTTGCGCTCTATGGGGGTGACCGTGGTCACCACCTGGGCGCCGTACAGGCTGCGGTTGATGTACTGGCGCTTGAGTTCTTGCTCGGCGCGGTCGGCCAGGGCTTTGTCAAAGGGCTGGCCGTCGCGCAAGCCGATCTCGCGCAAGGCTTTTTTGAGCACGTCTTTGTCGAATTCCTTGGCACCCACAAAGTCAACCTCGGCCACCGTGGGGCGCTCTTCGACCACCACCACCAAGGTGCTGCCCTCGACCTCCAGGCGCACATCCTTGAACAGGCCCAGGCTGAACAAGGCGCGGATGGCGGAGGCGCCTTTTTCGTCGTTGTAAGTTTCACCCAGACGGACGGGCAAGGAGGCAAAAATGGTGCCGGGCTCCACCCGTTGCAGGCCTTCGACGCGGATGTCACGCACCACGAAAGGCTCGACCGCCCAGCCCAAGGCAGAGGACAAAAGCCCGGCCACCAGGACAGTGCTGGTGCGGAGTTTGAAGCGAAGAAAGGCGTGGTGCATGAGGAAAAAGCGGATGGAGAGCAAGGCGCAGAAAAGGAGTCGGTCTGGGCTAACCGAAGAGGCGATTGACATCGTTGAATAAGGCGATGCACATCATGGCCATCAAAGCCACCATGCCGCCACGCTGGAGGCGGTCCATCCACAGCTCAGAGACGGCCCGACCCGTGAAAAATTCGTAAAGATAATACATCAGGTGCCCCCCGTCCAGCATGGGCAGTGGCAGCAGGTTGAGCACCCCCAGACTGACGCTGATCAAGGCCAGAAACAAGACGTAAGACACCCAGCCCAGCTCGGCCGACTTGCCTGCGTAGTCGGCAATCGTCAAGGGGCCGGACAGGTTCTTCAAAGAAGCCTCGCCAATGAGCATGCGGCCCATCATCTTGACGGTGAGCACGCTCAAGTCCCAGGTGCGCTGCAAGCCCCCCACCAAGGCCTGCCAGGGCTGGTCACGCACCATCACCATGGCCGGTGGTGCGCCCACAAAAGCACCTATGCGCACCACGGCCGCGCCCGCCTCGCCCTGCGCCTGGGGCGTGAGCTCGATCAGCTGGCGCCTACCCGCACGCTCGAGTTCCCAAACCTGCAGCTGCGCTGGTGTGGACTGGCGAATGCGGTCGCGCAGTTGCGCGGCGTCCATCACCGGGCGGCCGTCGATGGCACGCACCAGGTCGCCAGCTTGCAAGCCGGCTTGTTGGGCGGCGCCGCCGGCCTGCACCTGACCGATCACGGGCAAACTAAATGGACTGGTCAGGCCTATGGTGCGAAACAGCTGGGCATTGACCTCGGCATTGGCAAAGCTGGACAAATCGAGCTCGACTTCGCGCGTGACACCGCCCTCAGGCCGGGACTGCACTGTCAAGCGCAGACGCTCGCCTTCCATGGCGCTGCGCGTCAGGTGCCACTGCAGGTCGTCAAAGGAGCGCACTTCTTGCAGCTCCTCGCCCTGCGCACCGGCTTCCAACACCCGTTCGCCAGAACGCAGCCCGGCCCGCTCGGCCACGGAAGCGGTCACAGGGGTGGACAAAATGGGCTGAGGCTCTTCTTGACCCGCCCAATTGACAAAAGCGTACAAGGCCACGGCCAGCAGCAAATTGGCCAGGGGGCCAGCGGCCACCACGGCCGCACGGGCGCTCAGCGGTCGGTTGTTGAAAGCCAGGTGGCGCTCAGCCTCGTCCACCGGGCCTTCGCGCTCGTCCAGCATCTTGACGTAGCCACCCAAAGGCAACAGGCCAATCACAAATTCGGTGGGGTTGTTCTTGAAGCGCCAGCTCAAGATGGGCCGCCCAAAACCTATGGAAAACCGCAATACCTTGATGCCGCAGGCCACGGCCATGCGGTAGTGGCCATACTCGTGGATGGCAATCAACAGACCCAGCGCCACCAAAAAAGCCAGCAAAGTGGTCATGTTCAGTGCGCCAAGGAGCGAATGATCTGGCCAGCTCTGTGGCGGGCCTCTTGGTCAATCGCCAACAGGTCTTGCAGGCCAGCCACCGAGGGCAAGGACCCGCCGTCCAGGGTGCGCAGGTTGACCTCATGGATCTGGTCAAAGCGAATGCGGCTGTCTAGAAAAGCCTGCACAGCCTCCTCATTGGCCGCGTTCAACACAGCGGTGCTGCCCACCGGAGCCGCCAGCACGTCCCAGGCCAGTTGCAGGCCTGGAAAGCGGCGTGGATCGGGGGCATCAAAGCTCATGGTGGGCAAGGCCTTGAAGTCCAGCGCCTGTGCCCCCGAGGTGATGCGCTCTGGCCAGGACAGACCGTAAGCAATGGGCACACGCATGTCGGGCGTGCCCAGTTGCGCCACCACCGAGCTGTCGCGGTACTGCACCATCGAATGAATGATGCTTTGCGGGTGAATCACCACCTCCATTTGGGCCGGTGCCATGCCAAACAGGTAGCGCGCCTCAATCACCTCCAGCGCCTTGTTCATCATGGTGGCCGAGTCCACCGATATTTTGCGGCCCATCACCCAGTTGGGGTGGGCGCAGGCTTGGTCGGGGGTCACCAAATGCAAGGTGTTGACGTCGCGCTCGCGAAACGGCCCGCCCGAGGCCGTGAGAATGATTTTTTCAACCCGCTGGGCCCAGGTGCTGGGGTCTTCAGGCAAGGACTGAAAAATGGCCGAATGCTCGCTGTCTATGGGCAAGAGCTGGGCCTTGCCCTGGCGAACCGCGGCCAAAAACACCTCGCCGCCCACCACCAGGGCCTCTTTGTTGGCGAGCAAAAGGCGCTTGCCTGCGCGCGCGGCCGCCATGCAAGGCGGCAACCCGGCGGCACCCACAATGGCCGCCATCACCGCATCGACCCGCTCGTGCGAGGCAATGCGCTCCAGCGCATCAGAGGAAGTGAGCACCCGGGTGCGCACGCTGGTTTTGGCCAATTCGTCGGCCAGTTGCTGCGCGTGGGGGGCACTGGCCATGACGGCAAATTCCGGCTCAAAGCGCAGGCACTGCGCCAGCATCACGTCCACCTGGCGGGCCGCACTGAGGGCGAACACCTCAAAGCGGTCGGGGTGGCGCGCCACCACGTCCAGCGTATTGACGCCTATGGAGCCTGTGGAGCCGAGCACGGTGATGCGTTGTTTCATGGCAGCTTTTGGTAAAACTTAAGGGGACAAACTCAGCAGCATCATGGCCAGGGGCAGCACCGGCAGCAAGGCGTCCACCCGGTCGAGCACGCCGCCGTGGCCGGGCAGCAGGCCGCTGGAGTCTTTGGCGCCAGCGCTGCGCTTGATCAAAGACTCCACCAAGTCACCGACCACGCTCATGGCCGTCAAAAAAAGCAAGGCCAAAAGCATCAGGGGCAGGCCATATTGGTGGGCCAGCTGGCCAAACAAGCTGCGCTCGCCAGGCGGCAAGCCGTGCGAGGCCTCCACCCAAGACCACACACCGCCTATGAGCAGCACCGCCGCCGCACCACCCAGGGCGCCCTCCCAGCTCTTGCCCGGGCTGATGCTGACTGCCAGCTTGCGCTGTATGAAACGTGTGCCCCAGGCCTTGCCGGCAAAGTAAGCGCCTATGTCGGCCGCCCACACCAGCACCAACACCGACAAAAGAAAATTGATGCCCTGCACCCGAGCCTGCGCGACCGCGAGCCAGGCCAGCCACAGCGCCACAAAGCCAATGGCGCAGCGCACAGGGGGCGAGGCTGCAGACCACACGGGCACGCCGCCGCGCAACAGGTGCGCGCCGCCCAGCACCCACATGAGCCCAGCCAAAACCCACAACCAAGGCAGCGGTTGCAGCAGCAAGCCCGACCACCAAGCCAGCCCACAGGCCGCCATGCAGCCCAGGCCCATGGCCCAGGACACCGGGGCAGACATGGCATTGAGGCGGCCCAGCTCCCAAGCGCCTGCGGCTATCAGCAGCAAGGCCAGGGCGGCGAAAGGCCAAGGTGTGGAATAAAACAGCGCTGGCAGCAAGATGGCCAGCAGAACAACGGCAGTGATGATGCGCTGCCTGAGCATGGGGGGTGTCAGTGGGCGGTCTCAGACCGCCATGATGTCCTGCTCTTTGGCCGCCACGAGCTTGTCGACCTCAGAGATAAAGCGGTCGGTGAATTTTTGAACATCGTCGGTGGCGCGGCGCTCCTCGTCCTCGGAGGCCAGCTTGTCTTTGACCAGCTTTTTCACGCCGTCATTGGCGTCGCGGCGCAAATTGCGAATGGCCACCTTGGCGTGCTCGCCCTCATTGCGCACCACTTTGGTGAGCTCCTTGCGGCGCTCCTCGGTCATGGGCGGCATGGGCACGCGGATCAAGTCGCCCTGCGAGGAGGGGTTCAGCCCCAAGTCGGAGTCGCGAATGGCTTTTTCAATTTTGGCGCCCATGCCCTTTTCCCAGGGCGAGACGCTGATGGTGCGCGCATCGAGCAAAGACACATTGGCCACTTGGCTGATGGGCACCATGGAGCCGTAGTAGTCCACCTGCACGGAGTCCAGCAAGCCCGGGTTGGCGCGGCCCGTGCGGACCTTGCTCAAGCTGTTTTTGAAGGCCTCAATGGACTGCTGCATCTTTTGCTCAGCATTTTTCTTGATGTCTTGGATGGTCATGGTGTCTTCAAGCGAGAAATCAGAATGAAATCAATCACACATGCACCAAGGTGCCTTCGTCTTCGCCGAGCACCACGCGCTTGAGCGCGCCGCTCTTGAAGATGGAAAACACCTTGATGGGCAGCTTTTGGTCACGGCACAAGGCAAAGGCGGTCGCGTCCATCACTTCCAGGTTGCGGCCAATCACCTCGTCAAAGGTGATGGTGGCGTAGCGGGTGGCGTGCGGGTCTTTTTTAGGATCGGCCGAGTACACCCCGTCCACCTTGGTGGCCTTGAGCACAATTTCGGCGCCAATTTCGGCGCCGCGCAGGGCCGCGGCCGTGTCGGTGGTGAAAAAGGGGTTGCCCGTGCCGGCCGCAAAAATCACCACCTTGCCTTCTTCCAGGTACTGCAAGGCCTTGGGACGCACATAGGGCTCGACCACCTGCTCAATGGCAATGGCAGACATCACGCGGGCGATCAGCCCGGCTTTGTCCATGGTGTCGGCCAGTGCCAAGGAGTTCATCACCGTGGCCAACATGCCCATGTAGTCGGCGGTGGCGCGGTCCATGCCCACCGAGCCGCCGGCCACACCACGGAAAATATTGCCTCCGCCAATGACCACGGCCACCTGAACGCCCAGGCGGGTGACTTCAGCGACTTCTTCCACCATGCGAACAATGGTGGCCCGGTTGATGCCAAAGGCATCGTCGCCCATCAGGGCTTCACCAGACAGTTTGAGAAGAATGCGCTTGTAAGCCGGCATGGGGTTCCCTGGTTGTGAAGGTGGAGTTTAGCGGCTGGGCTGCCGTTCAGCCGGCCTTGGCTGCGGCCACCTGGGCGGCGACTTCGGCGGCAAAGTCGTCGACCTTCTTCTCAATGCCCTCGCCCACAACGTAAAGCGTGAAGCTTTTCACCGTGGTGGCTTTTTCTTTGAGCATTTGCTCGACGGTTTGCTTGTCGTTCTTGACAAAGGGCTGGTTAAAGAGCGACACCTCTTTGAGGTACTTTTGCACCGAGCCTTCAATCATTTTGGCGGCGATGTCAGCGGGCTTGCCGGACTCGGCCGCCTTGGCCGTGGCCACCGAGCGCTCGCGCTCGATCAGCTCGGCAGGCACCTCGGCGCTGGTCAGCGACACCGGCTTCATGGCGGCCACATGCATGGCCACGTCTTTGGCGGCGGTTTCGTCGCCCTCGTACTCCACCAACACGCCAATGCGCGTGCCGTGCAGGTAAGAGGCCAGCTTGCTGCCCGAGTCAAAACGCTTGAAGCGGCGCACCGACATGTTCTCGCCGATTTTGCCGATCAGGCCTTTGCGCACATCCTCAATGGTAGGACCAAAGCCATCCATGGAGAAAGGCAGCGCGCCCACGGCGGCCACATCGGCAGGGTTGCCCGTGGCAATGCCGTCGGCCACGGCCTGGGTCAGGGCCAAGAAACTGTCGTTCTTGGTGACAAAGTCGGTTTCGCAGTTCACTTCCACCATGGCACCCACGCCGCCGGCCATGGACACGGTGACCACGCCTTCGGCCGTCACGCGCGAGGCGGCCTTGCCGGCCTTGCTGCCGAGCTTGACGCGCAGCAGCTCTTCGGCCTTGGCCATGTCGCCCTCGGCCTCGGTCAGGGCTTTTTTGCATTCCATCATGGGGGCGTCGGTCTTGGCGCGCAGTTCAGCGACCATGCTTGCGGTAATTGCCATTTTTAATTCTCCTGGATTTGGGTGTTGGTGTGGGTGGACTTCAACAGTGACTGGGGTGGGCGTCGCCCCATTGAGCGGGGCGGCTGCCGATTGACTTGTAAAAAAGGGGCTACATGAGCCCCTTGTTGTACCTGGCCTCAAGGGCCTGGGGCTTTAAGCGGCGGCGTCGACCTCGACAAACTCGTCGCCGCCTTCAACGGCCTTGACCAACTCGTTGCCCGCGTTTTTGCGGCCTTCGATGATGGCATCAGCAATGCCTTGGGCGTACAAAGCCACGGCCTTGGCCGAGTCGTCGTTGCCGGGGATCACGTAGTCAATGCCTTCGGGCGAGTGGTTGGAGTCCACCACGCCAATGAGGGGGATG
>CANHKH010000062.1 GCA_947460165.1 Comamonadaceae bacterium | reverse complement strand
CACATTGTGGCGCGCGTGGCCCCCGGTTTTGTGCCCGTGGTTTGCGAGCCGGTGTCGCAAAAACGCCGGCCCTCCAATGCGTATGAAGCCCAGTTCAGCGTGCAGTACGGCATTGCCACGGCGCTGCGCCACGGCAAGTTCGGCCTGCAGGCCCTCGATGCCAGCGCCATGCAAGACCCTGCCACCCTGGCCTTTGCCGACCAGGTCATCTGCGAGGTGGACCCGCAGGCCGACTACCCGCGCTACTTTCCAGGCGAGGTGGTGCTGCATTTCACCGACGGGCGCCAGGTCTCGCACCGAGAGCCCATCAACCGTGGCGCGCCCGGCCGCCCCATTGCGCACGCCGACATCGTGGCCAAATACATGGACAACGCTGGCCTGGCCTGGCCCGCCTCTGCGGCCCAAGCCCTGCGCCAGACGCTGATGGACTTGCCCCAGCGCAGTGCCCGCGACTTGGCCCGCGAGTTCGCGGGCGCACCCGTCTGAAAACACACAAGGACCCGCCCATGACGCTCCCGCCCTCATCCCCACCGCCGCCGCTGTTGCAGGGCCTGCGCATCCTGTCTGTTGAGCAATACGGCGCCGGCCCCTTTGGCACCCAGTACCTGGCCGACCTCGGTGCCGAGGTCATCAAGATTGAAAACCGCAAGGAAGGCGGCGACGTGGGCCGCATGGTGGGCCCGCACTTTTTCGCACCTGGCGACAGCCACTTCTACCAAAGTTTCAACCGCAACAAAAAAAGCCTCACCCTGGACCTCAAGCAGGCGCAGGGGCAAGAGGTGCTGCACCGGCTCGCAAGCGAAGCCGATGTGGTGTTCAACAACCTGCGCGGCGACCTGCCTGTCAAGCTCGGGCTCACGCACGCCACACTGGGCGCCGTCAAGCCGTCCCTGGTCTGCGCCCACCTCTCGGCCTATGGCCGCACAGGCTCGCGGGCCAACTGGCCGGGTTATGACTACCTCTTGCAGGCCGAAGCCGGCTATTTGTCCCTGACTGGCGAGCCCGATGGCGTGCCCACCCGCGCGGGCTTGTCCATCGTCGACTACATGACAGGCACCACGGCTGCATTGGCCATGCTGGCCGGAGTGCTGTCGGCGCGCCAAAGCGGCGTGGGCCGCGACATCGATGTCAGCTTGTACAGCGTGGCCATGTACAACCTGACCTACCTGGCCACCTGGTACCTCAACAAAGGCGTGGTCACCGGCCGCCAGGCCCGCTCGGGCCACCCCTCGCTGGTGCCCAGCGAGCTCTACCGCACGCAGGACGGCTGGATCTTCCTGATGTGCAACAAGGAAAAGTTCTGGGGCGTGCTCTGCCAAAAAATAGGCCGGCCCGAATGGATCAACGACGAGCGCTTTGGCAGCTTTGCGGCGCGCCTGAAGCACCGCACCGAGCTCAATCAGGCGCTCGACGAGGTCTTGCAGCAAGCCAACACCGCGCATTGGTTGGCGCTGTTTGCCGGTCAGGTGCCGGCGTCCGCCGTCAACGATGTGGCGCAGGCCCTGGACAGCGATTTTGCCCGGGAGATGGGCACGGTGCTGCAGATGGACCATGCGCATGGCCCCATACGCACCCTGTCCAGCCCCATCACAGCCGGGCCCATGCCGGCGGTGGCCGCTCCGGCCCTGGGGCAACACACCGAGCAACTGCTGCAAGAGGCGGGCTTTTCCGCTGAACAAATTGCCAAGCTGCGCGAACTCGCAGTGATCTGAGCCATGAAAAGTTATTTATTCGTTCCTGGAAACCGCAGCGAGCGCCTGGACAAAGCCCTGGCCAGCGGCGCGCATGCGGTGATCGTGGACCTGGAAGACGCAGTCGCCCCCGAGTCCAAGGAAGCCGCCCGTGCCAGCGTGGCGCAGTGGCTGCACGCCGACAAGCCGATTTACCTGCGCTGCAATGGCTACGGCACGCCCTGGTTCGAAGGCGACCTGGCCTTGCTCAGCCACCCAGCGGTGCGCGGCCTGGTCGTGCCCAAGGCGCAAGAGCCCGAGGTGCTGATTCAGCTGGCCAAGCAGCTGCGCCCCGAGCAGCGGCTGCTGCCCATTGTGGAGAGCGTGTTCGGCTGGGACCGTGCGCGCGAGCTGGCCAGCGCGCCCCAGGTGGACCGGCTGATTTTTGGCTCGGTGGACTTTGCCTCAGACGCTGGCATGGGCAGCGACGGGGCTGAGCTGGACGCGGTGCGCCTGCACCTGGTGCTGGTCTCTCGCTTGGCCGGCGTGCGCGCGCCTGTGGACGGCGTCACGCTGGCCTTTGCCGACGAGCAGGCTCTCGCCACAGACGTGGCCCGCTCGCGCCGCCTGGGCATGGGCGCCAAGCTGTGCATACACCCCCGGCAGGTGGCCGGCGTGAACCAGGGCTTTGCCCCCAGCCCCGCCGAGCTGCAATGGGCGCAGCGCGTGGTGGAGCAAGTTCAGGCCCATGGCCTGGGCGCCATTGCGGTGGACGGCAAGCTGGTGGACAGGCCAGTGTGGCTGCTGGCGCAAAGCCTGCTGGCTGAATCTACTGCCAAGGGCTGAACCACCATGGCACAAGTCAAAGCCTGCATTGCCGGCATTTATGAGCACCCGCTGCGCGTGGCGCCCGACCATTCGGTGGCACGCTTGCATGCCGATGTGGCCCACGGCGCTTTGCGCGATGCGGGCTTGACGCTGGACGATGTGGACGCGTATTTCTGCGCCGGCGATGCGCCCGGCCTGGGCCCCATGTCCATCATTGATTACTTGGGCCTCAAGCGCCTGCAGGTGGTGCAAACCACAGAGTTGGGGGGCGCGTCCTACCTCTCGCACGTGGGCGAGGCGGCGCAGGCGATTGCCGACGGGCGCTGCAAAGTGGCGCTGATCACCCTGGCCGGTCGGCCCAAGTCCGAAGGCTCCAGCGGCGCCAAGCCGCGCAACTTTGGCGATACCGCGCCCGACGTGGAGTTCGAGCGCCACTACCTGCCCACGCCGCTCAACAGCTACGCCATGTGCGCCATGCGCCACATGCACGACTTTGGCACCACCTCGGAGCAGCTGGCCTGGATCAAGGTGGCCATGTCCCACCACGCGCAGCACAACCCGAACGCGCTGCTGCGCCAGGTGATGACGGTGGACGACGTGCTGGCCTCGCCCCGGGTGGCCGACCCTTTGCGCCGGGCCGACTGCTGCGTGGTCACCGACGGCGGCGGTGCGGTGGTGCTGGTCCACCCGGACCTGGCCAAGGGCTTGAAGCAGCCGCTTGTGCAGGTGCGCGCCATGTCGGCCTCAGTCAAGGGCCAGTCTGGCGGGGACATGGACATCACCCATTCGGCCACGGCCTGGACCGGCCCACGCGCTTTTGCGCAGGCCGGCCTCACACCAGCCGACATCCGCTACGCCTCCATCTACGACAGCTTCACCATCACGGTGCTGATGCAGCTCGAAGACCTGGGCTTTTGCGCCAAGGGCCAGGGTGGGCGCTTTGTGGCCGACGGGCAGCTGATTGCCGGCCAAGGCCGCTTGGCGGTCAACACCGACGGCGGCGGCCTGTGCAACAACCACCCGGCCAACCGCGGCGGCATGACCAAGGTCATCGAGGCCGTGCGCCAGCTGCGCGGCCAGGCCCATCCCCAGGTGCAGGTGCCCAACCTGGAGTTCGCGCTCGCCAACGGCATAGGCGGCCTGCTGGGCGCGCGCCATGGCGCGGCCACCTTGATCATGCAAAGGCATTGAGATGAACGCAGCTGCCACTTGGGTTTTCCAGGACCCCTTGCAAAATCCAGAGAACCTCACCTTCTGGCAAGAAGCGCAACAAGGCCGGCTGATGCTCAAGCACTGCAGCGCCTGCGATCGCTTTCACCATTACCCGCGCCCCTACTGCCCGCACTGTGGCAGCGACCAAACCACTTGGCGGCCCAGCGCCGGCCTGGGCCAGGTGTACTCGTTCACGCGCATGCTGCGCGGCGTGGAGATCCCCTACCTGATGGCCTATGTGCAGCTGGACGAGGGGGTGACGATGATGACCCACCTCCAAGCCAGCGACTGGGACGCGGTGCACATAGGCATGCGGGTACAGGTGAGTTTTTCAGCCAGCGTGTCTGCCCAGAACGTGCCTGTCTTTGTGCCTCACGAGCCCGCTGCAGCTCCCTGATGAGTCAGCTGCGCTGAGGTCAAGGTCTCGGTCTGGGTGCATGGCTGGGCTGAACACGGGGCATGCGCCCTCCAGTTCCCACCAACAAGATCTACCTTGAGCCCCCATCGCCCATGAACCTCAGACAACTCGAATATTTCAAGCAGATTGCGCAGCTGCGCAGCCTCACCCGGGCAGCCCATGTGCTGCACATCAGCCAGCCCACCCTGACACGGCAAATGCACCAGCTTGAAAAAGAGCTCAAGGTGCTGCTGTTCACGCGCTCAGACAAAGGGGTGGCGCTGACGCCCGCCGGGCTGGCCTTGCTCGAACGCGCCGACAGTCTGCTGGGCCAGGTCAAACGCATTGGCGAGGACATCAGCAAGTACGCCACCGAACCCATGGGAGAGTTGAGCGTGGGGCTGCCGCCTTCTTTGTTTGACGTGGTCACCAGCCGACTGATCTCAGAATACGCGCTGCAGTACCCACAGGTGCGCTTGTGCATCACCGAGGGCTTGAGCGCCCATTTGCACGAACAGGTGTTGACCGGCAAGCTCGATGCGGCGGTGGTCTCTGATGTGGAGCCCATGGGCTTGTTGAGCAGCCGATCGCTCATGGCCGAACCGCTGTACCTGGTGGGCTCCATCCACAGCCAGTTGGTCAGCGAGCGCGCCGTGGCCATCGAGTCGCTGCTGAAAAAACCCATGGTGCTGACCTCCTCGCCCAATGCCATTCGAACATTGGTGGACCGACAGCTGTCGGCCTTGGGCCAAAAGCTTCACCCTGTGGTGGAAACCAACTCAGCCCGGCTGCTGTGTGACCTGGTGATGCGCGGCGTGGGCTACACGGTGCTGCCTTACAGCGCCATCCATGTGGCGCATCGCAGCGGCCAGCTGAGTGCCGCACCGATTGAGCACCTTGAGGTGTGCTGGACCTTGGTCAATGCCAGGGATCGCAGCCTGTCGCTGGCCGGCCACAAGCTGCGCGAAGGCCTGACGGAGCTGCTGCGACACCAGTCTGGTCAAGGCTGGTGGCGGGGCGCGCGCTGGCTAGGTTGAACCCTGCTTTGCGTTGAGCCGCATGGCACCCATGCCTTCAAGGCATGGGCTGCACGGTCGTGGCAGCTCATCATGGCGGCAGCAAGCCGGGACTCTGCCAGAAGGTGGGCGCGGCCACTCCAGCCAGACACAAGGAAAGACAGATGGACCACTACCAAGTCGGCGTTGACATCGGGGGCACCTTCACCGATTGCGTCGTCATCACCAGCCGTGGCGAGTTGATTGCCGCCAAATCACCGTCCACGCCACCGTCCTTTGCCACCGGCATGCTCAATGCCATGGGCCTGGTGGCCGAGCGCATGGGCCTGGACTTTGACCAATTTTGCAGCCGCATCGATGTGCTGGCCCATGGCACCACCGTGGGCACCAACGCGCTGATTCAGCGGCGCGGAGCCAAGGTGGGCCTGATCACCACCAAAGGGCACGAGGACATCATTCACATCATGCGGGGCTCGCGCGGCATTGATTCGCGCAACCTCAACCAATTGGTGCACTTTCCGGAGAGCCAAAAGCCCACGCCCATCGTGCCCAAACGCTACATCCGCGGCGTCTCCGAGCGGGTGGATTGCCATGGTCAGGTGGTGGTGGAGCTCAACGAGCAAGAGGTGCTGGCCGCCATTGACGAGTTGCTGGCTATAGGGGTGGAGTCTTTTGCCGTGTGCCTGCTGTGGTCTTTCAAGCAGCCGCGCCATGAGTTGCGCATTGCCGAGCTGATTCGTCAGCGTGCGCCCGGCCTGTTTGTCAGCTGCTCGGTGGAGCTGGCGCCCAAATGGGGCGAGTACGAGCGCATGACCGCCACCGTGCTCAATGCCTACATTGGGCCCGTGACCTCCAACTACCTGCGGCAACTGGACCAACGACTCAAGCAGGCCGGTTACCGCCATCCGCTGCAAATCACCTCCTGCGGGGGCGGCTCCATCTCGGTGGACAGGGCGATACAAGCACCGCTGCTCACCTTGGATTCGGGGCCAGTCTCGGGCGTGACGGCTTCGACCTTTTTGGGCCAGCTGATTGGCTGCGAGAACATCATCACCACCGACATGGGCGGCACCTCCTTTGACGTGGGCATCATCCACAAGGGCAGGCCTGCCTACAACTCCGTGGCCAACGTGGCGCAATACGAGTATTTCATCCCCAAGGTGGACATCCAGGCCATTGGCTCGGGGGGCGGCTCGCTGGCCAGGGTGGATGCGCTGACCAAGGCCTTGCGCGTGGGACCGGACTCCGCAGGCGCAGACCCAGGACCGGCCTGCTATGGCAAGGGCAACTTGACGCCCACGGTGACCGATGCCGACGTGGTGCTGGGCTACATAGACCCAGACAATTTTTTAGGCGGCCGCATCAAGCTGGACCGGGCCAAGTCGTTGGAGGCCATAGAGCGCGTGGCCAAAGACATTGGCCTGAGCGTGATGGAAACCGCCGCAGGCATTGCCAAGATCGCCGAATTCAAGATGGCCGACATCATCCGCAAAACCACGGTGGAAAAAGGCTTTGATCCGCGTGACTTCACGGTCTTTGCCTTTGGTGGCGCAGGGCCTGTGCACGCTGGTGTGTTTTCCAGGGAGCTGGGCGTGCAAAAGGTGTTGATTCCACTCAACCGCATTGCCTCGACCTGGTGCGCCTTTGGCGCGGCCACCGCCGACATCTTGCATGTGCACGAGCAGGTGGACATTCAGAGCTCGCCCTTCAAGTTGGCGCATGTCAACCAGTTGCTGGCGCAGCTGGCCACGCATGCATCGGCACAAATGAAAAAAGACGGCGTCAGCGCCAGCAAGGTCAAGCTCACATTTTCCATAGACATGCGCCACCGGGGACAAATCAACGAGGTTGAGGTCGATTTGCCCGCCTTGGCCGCACGCGGCAAACCGCAATTGAGCTCTGCCGGGCTGCAGGCACTGAACCAGGCTTTTTACGAGCGCTACGAAGCCATTTACGGCAAGGGCTCCTCATATGCCGATGCGCGGCTGGAGGTGGTCACCTTCCGGGTGCGCGCCCGCAGCGCTACGCAAGAGCTGCAGCTCTTGCGCAGCCGCCGCAAACGCAGCCTGCCGGCAGGCACCCTGACAGGCCACCGCTCGGTGTACTGGAGTGACCTGAAAAAGTCGGTCAAGACCCCGATCTACGACGGCGCCAAGCTCACCCATGGCCTGAAGGTCAGCGGCCCGGCCATTGTGGAGACCACGGACACCAACATCGTGGTGCAACCCAAGCAAGAACTCCGCGTCGACGCGCTCGGCAATTTCGAACTTCATTTCATGAGCTGAAACACCATGGCCCAAGCAACTGCCTCCCCGCACGTCAACGCCTTTGAAGCTATCAAGGGCGGCTACATCCCGCCCGACAAGCTCAGCATCTCGCCCAAGCTCAAACTGCATCAACAATCGAGTAAAAAAATCGACCCCATCACCTACGAGGTGGTCAGGCACAGCCTGTGGAACATCAACGAGGAGCATGGTGCCACCATACAGAGGCTGTCGGGCTCGCCCGTGGCCATGTACGCGTTGGACCTGAACCCCTCCATCCTCACCGAAGAAGGCGAGTTCGTCTTCTTCGGGCCCTACATGCAGTACATGTCGGGCGTGACGGACACCCAGGTCAAGTGGATTTTGGAGAACCGCTCAGACAACCCCGGCATCCGTGACGGTGACATGTTCCTGGCCAACGACCCCTGGGTGGGCGCGGCGCACCAGCAAGACGTGATGCTGATTTGCCCGGTCTTCCACGGCGACGAGCTGTTTTGCTGGGTCACCAATTGCCTGCACCAGTACGACATTGGCGGCATCACGCCCTCGAGCTTTTGCATGTCGGCCGAAAGCGCTTATGAAGAAGGCCTGCTGATTCCCCCGATCAAGATCATCGAACACGGCGAGATTCGACGCGACATCGAAGAGCTCTACCTGCGGGCTTCGCGCAAGCCCGAGGCGGTGGCGCTGGACTTCAGAGCGCAGCTGGCGGGCAACAACACGGCCAAGGCCCGCGTCGAGGCACTGCTCAAGCGCTATGGCGCCGACGTGGTCAAGGCCGTGATGCGCAAAATCCTCAATGACGGCGAACACGCCTTCAAGGACAAGATGAGCCGCCTGCCCGACGGCGTGTGGCGCGACCGCACTTATATGGAATGCAGTCGGCCGGGCGACCGCCGCTCGCACAAGGTGATGATCAGCCTGGAGAAAAAAGGCCATGAGCTGATCTTCCGCAACGAAGGCACCACCGAGCAAGACGGGGCCATGAACGCCACCTACTCAGGCTGGCGGGGCTCCATCATGGTGGCGCTCAACCAGTTGCTGTGTTGGGACCAGTACTTCGCCATTGGCGGCGCCCTGCGGCATGTGCGCTTTGAGGCCACACCGGGCACCATGAACTGCGCCAATTTTCCGGCTTCGGTGTCCACCGCACCCGTGCAGGCCATGGAAATATCGCTCTACCCCACTTACAACGTGCTGAGCAAAATGATTTATGGCGACGCCCAAATGCGCCACGACATCATGTGCATAGGCGGCACCAGCCAGTGGCCGGCCACGATTTTCAGGGGCACTGACCAGTGGGGCGAACCCTTTGGTTACCTGCTGGTCGACCCCATTGGTGGGGCCATTGGCGCGTTTGCAGGGGCCGACGGTATCTCCACGGGCGGGCAGTCGCGCACACCCATTTGCAAGCTGCCCAACATCGAGCACACGGAGCAGACCTTTCCGCTGCTTTTTCTTTACCGCAAAGAAGTGGTTGACTCGGGCGGCGCAGGCCAATTCAGGGGCGGTTTGTCGGCCGAGTCCTGCTTTATTCCTCATGGCGTGAGTTCCATCACCCACGACACCCTGTCCTCGGGCAACGCCATCCCCACCTCCACCGGCATGATGGGCGGCTACCCCGCCACGGTGAACGTCTATAAGTTCCAGCGCTCGTCCAACATCTTAGAAATGATGGAAAAAAGCGCCATGCCCGCTGACATGGCCGAGGTGGGCGGGCGCGAGGAGGTGCTGGCGCTGAGGCAGCAAAACTTCCAGCAACACGCCAGCGATGTGTACGCCGTCATCTGGACAGGCGGCGGCGGCTTTGGCGATCCACTGGAGCGCGATCCCGAAAAAGTCCGCACCGACGTGGTGGAAAACATGGCGGTGTCGGCCGCATCGGCCCGCGTGATTTACGGGGTGCTGCTCCAGGGCGACCAACTCGATGCACCGGCCACTGAAGCCCTGCGGCGCGAGATGCGTCAAACCCGCCGCCAACACCCGCGCGTGCAGGCACTGCCGCTGCGGGCTTTGCGCGGCAAACTGCTGCGCGAAGTCACACCCAACTTGGCGGTGCGCTCAGACCCAGACAGCCCCCGCCAGGCGCGCAAGCGCTGGTGCTGCATGAGTTGCGCCAACGACTTGGGACCCTTGAGCGGCAATTACAAAGACGCCTGCGCCACGCTGACGGCCCCCATCACGGCGGCCAACCCACATGTGGGCGACTACAAGCGCTACATCGACGACGAGCCCATCTTCAGACAGTACTTTTGCCCATCCTGCGGGCGCTTGGTTGAAAACGAGGTGGCGCGCGCTGGCGAGCCAGCGCTGCAAGACATCGAACTCAGGCTGTAGCCCAGCCAAAAAACACCCGCCATGGGCATGCCCCCCGAGCATGCCCATGGCCACAGCAACTGGAGTCGGGGGCACACAGCAAATACGAGGAGACAAATGATGGCGAATTTTTTGACGCAATCTGCAGGTTCTAGGCGTGACTGGGTCCGCACACTCACCACCATGGCGGGCCTGGCCGGCATGGCTGGCCTGGCTTTGGCGCTGACTGCCGGCCAAGCCCGTGCCCAAGCCGACTACCCGAACAAACCCGTCAAAGTCATCGTGCCCTTCCCGGCAGGCACATCACCCGACGTGGTGGCCAGGCTCTGGGCCGAGCGCCTGAGTCAGGCCCTGGGTCAGCCCTTTGTGGTGGACAACCGGCCCGGGGCGGCCACCATCGTGGGCGCGCAAGCCGCAGCCACCGCGCCAGCCGACGGCTACACCTTGCTCTACACGGCGCAAAACACCGTCTCCATCAATCCCTTTGTTTACAAAAATCTGCCCTACAAAGCCGACGACTTTGTGCCCATCAGCCAGGTGGCCGAGGTGCCGTTGCTGCTGATCACCTCAACCAAAAGCAACACGCGCACCTTGCAAGAAATGATTGCGCAGGCCAAGCAAAACCAGGGCAAGTTCAACTTTGCCAGCTTCGGCATTGGCCAAGGCACCCATGTGGTGATGCAGCGCGTGCTCAATGCCGCAGACATTCGCATGACCCATGTGCCTTACCGCGACGGCGGCATGAACGACGTGATTGCGGGAAATGTGGACTTTTCTTTTGACGCCAGCACCACGGCCATTCCACAGATCAAGGCCGGCAAGCTCAGGGCCTTGGCGGTGTCCAGCACGCGAAGGCTCGATGCCCTGCCCGACGTGCCCACCATAGCCGAGAGCATTCCTGGCTTTATGAGCGACTCTTGGACAGGGGTGCTGGTGCGCCGAGGCGCGCCCCGAGAGGTGATTCAAAAAATCTCCAGTGAAACTGCCAAGATTTTGGCCAGTGAAAGTTTCCAAAAACGCCTGTCCGACGTGGGTCTGCGCACGGGCTTGGCCGACCCTGCGGAATTTGCGCGCTTTATTGCCAATGAATCGGTGGTGTGGTCCAAGGTGGTGCGGGACAACAACATCTCGGTGGAGCAGTGAGTCGGCCCTGAGCCGGCGACGCAGGCTCAGGGCTTGCGCGGCCCGCGGTATTCGTCGACCTGGTGCCCGCTCAGGCTGTAACCGCTGACACCCCAGTCGGTGTTGCTTTGTTGCGCGCCCAGCACCCCGGCCACCCAGCAGGCGTCCATGGTCCGTATGCGAACGGCGCGCTGCATGGTCACCATCACGATCTGATTGGCCGGCGGCGGTGGGCTGTGGATGCAGGCGCCGAAATAGGGCACCAGCAAAAAGTCGCGGATCGCGCCCGTGCTGTACTCGAGCGGCACCACATAGCCGGCCAGTCTCACGCGCTCGCCCGCAAGTTCAGCGCGCACAGGCGCGCTGTCCCAGATCTTGCGCATCTTGCGCTGCAACTCCTGCTCTTGCGGGCTGCCCTCAGGCACGCGGCTGGCGTCTATGCCGGCCAGTGCCGCTTGCGGGTTCCAGCCCTCGGGGAGCAGGTCCTCCCATTGCAGGGTGCGGTACTGACCACGGCTTTGGGCCCAGGCCGTCGGTGCAGCGCAGGCTGCAGCCAGCAAGCTGGCACTGAGAAAGCGTCGTCGTGGGGTCATGGTCTCAGGCTCGGGGTTGCAGACCGTCGGTGATCGACAGCCGGTAGGCGCGCCAGCCCGGGATGGCGCTGGCCAGGGTGCCGGCCAGCACCATCCCGGCCAGCACCAGAATTTGCTCTGTT
>CANHKH010000061.1 GCA_947460165.1 Comamonadaceae bacterium | reverse complement strand
TGCAGTTTGACCACACCAAGCCCTTTGCGATTGGCTCCATCCACACCTTTCACGACACCGAGATCTTTGAGCCCATCCCCGTGGGTGCGCGCGTGCGCATCAGCACCCGGGCCACTGACAAGTACGTCAAGCGCGGGCGCCGCTATGTGCGCCACGAGGTGCGGGTGACCGACGTGGCCAGCGGCCTGCTCTACCTGCGCGAAGAGCGCGACATCTTGTCCATGTGAGCCAAGACCGCTTGGCGCTGGGCCACCCGCTTCAGCGCAGCGTGTCTTGGGCTGCGCCGGATGGGGGCGCGGGCCTGAGCACGGGCGCGGCAGGGCGGGGCTGCACCGTGGCTGAGGGCACAGACTGCGGCACAGGCCGCTGACCCGGGCTTGGCTGCACGCCTGGAACCGTGGTGGTGCGCGGCGGGGGGTCTGCCTGTGGCTCGCCCTTGACCGCGGGCTTTATCCCCGCATCGGCCATGGCCTTGCGCGCGGCCAGGGCCAGGGCGCGGCATTCGGGACCGTCACCGCGCTGGCTGGCGCACCAAAAATCCGGCTCACCCGCTTGCTGCAAAAACTCGCGGGTGGCAGGGGTGGGGTGGCGCAGCTGACCGCGGCCCAGGGCCCAAAGGCCATAGCGCCGCACATCCACGCTGGCCGCATCGCTTTGGCGCAGCAAGTAGCTGCGCACATAGGCCTGGGCCTGCTCGCGCCCCAGCTCGGCCAGGGGCACCAAGGCGTTGATGCGCAGCGGCACGCTCAGCTGCTGGAGCAAGGGGGAGCCGACTTGGCTGACAGGCTCGAGCAGCAGGCGCAGGCGCAGCAGGTCTTCATCGCTCAGGTGCGCAAGGGCCTGCAAAGGCAGGCCGTGCTGGCCCGCATTGAGCACAAAGGCGATCAGCTCGCTGGGCGCCACGGGCGGCGGATTTCCTGGCAAGACGCCCACGGCCGCGCCCGAGCCCACGCCGCCTGGGGCCAGACCGAGCTGGGCAAATGCAGGGGCTTCTTGCGCGGTGAGCGTGGTCGATTCAGGCACGGCCATGTAGGTCATGATGCGCTGCGGGTAGGTGGGCGGGCGCACATCGTCGGGGTGGTGCAGGCCCACGGCGTGGCCCATTTCATGGGCCCACACCACCCATTCGGGCAAGGTGTCGCCAAACAGCTGGCGGTTCAAAAAATCAAGGGCTGGCCCACGCGCGGCGCGCAGCCGCGAATGAACCCACCCAAGGGCACCTGCGTGCTGCCGCATTGGGCAATGGCATCGACCAGCACCAGCTGCAAGCGCCCGGCTTGGCGGGGCACGGGCGAGACCATGGCGGCGTTGTCGGCCACGCCCAAGCTGGCATGGGTTTGCACGCCGCCCATGAGTTCAAAGCGCACGCTGGCGCCCTGGCTGTGCAGCTGGCGGCTGACCTGGTCCAGCCGGTCGCACACGCGCTGGGTGCTGTAGCCCGACAAACTGCCTTCTTGCCCCCGCCACACCTCCACCGCCACCGTGCGCTGGGCCGGTGAGATGCCCGCGCTGCAGGCGGGTGTGCCTGGCGCCGCACCCTCATTGACCTTGGGGCCTGTGCTCTCACAGCCCAGCAGCCCTGCCGCACACACAAAAACCACACTTAAATGGAAATTTAACCGCATACAACCCCCTGTCAATGAATAACTTGGTACTCATTAAGGCTTGCGCGGGACGGTCTTGTCAAGCCTGCCAAAGACCCATTGACAGGTGCCGCCTACAACACTGCCACACCGAAGACCAGGGCCGGCCTTCAGCGCAGCGGGGGGAGCTGCCCCAGGCTCAAAAAGCAAACGGCACGCAGCACAAACAAGGGGTTGCCCAGCACATAGCGCTTGAACAGCCGCCTGGGCTCATGGCCCAGGCGCCACAGCCATTCCAGGCCGCGCCGGCGCAGCCAGGCCGGGGCACGCGGGTTTTTACCCGCCAAAAAGTCCACGATGGCCCCACCGCAGACGATCAAACAAGGGTAGCCCAGGGTGCGCCGCAGCTCCAGTGCGACGGCTTCCTGGCGCGGCATGCCCATGGCCAGCAAGACCAGCGGCGGCCGGTGAATCTGCAGCAGGTCGCGGTAAGTGGCGATGGGCTGAAAACCATCAGCGCTGCACACTTGGCTGTGCGGCATGAGCTGCGCAGCAATGGTGGCCACGCCTCGCTCCAGGTCAGGCGAACGCGTGCCGAGGACGGCCAGGCCCTGGCCATCGCAGGCTTGCAGCAAGCGGGGAATCAAATCGGTGCCGTTGAGGTTGACACCAGGGGACAGGCCCAGCCAGCGCATGAGCATGGCCAAGCCGGCGCCGTCGCGCAGCAGCACGTCAGCGCCGGCCAGGTGCTCGGCAAACAGCGTGGGCCCGCTGGCCAGGTTCATGGCGTGGGCGTTGGCAAAAGCCAGCGTGCGCGGCCATTCATGGCTGGCGGCCGAGTGGGCCAGTTCGTGCAACAAGCCTGCTTCTGCGGCCGCAGGCACACTGCGCAGCTGGCTCAACACCATTCGCCAGCGCCCAGCCCAACCGGTGGGGTGAGGCAGGCCCACAACTCAAGCCTCGTTGAGCACCGAGCCCAAGACCCCCACCCCAAAATCGCGCAGACTGCGTGTCAGCTGCGACAGCTTGGGCATAGACGACATGCCTTGCCTGGCCACCAGCAGCGCCGCGCCAGCGCGCACGGCCACGGTGTGCGCATCGGCGCAGTCGCTGGCGGCCGAGGTGTCCAAGATGATGACGTCGTAGTCCTCGGCAAAGACCTGCAAGAGCTTGTCAAACTGCGGGCGGGCCAGCAGTTCCTGCGGGTTGGGTGGCAGCGTGCCTGCAGGCAGCACGGCCAAATCGCGCAGCGCTGTGATGTTGACCACCGCTTGCAAACCCGCACGACCGGCCAACATGTCCGACAAGCCCGCCTGCTTGCCCAGGTCAAAGAGCTGGCTTTGTCGCGGCGTGCGCAGGTCGGCATCGATCAGCAGGGTGCGCTCGCCCAGCTGCGAGAACACGATGGCCAGGTTGGCCGCCAAAAAGCTGCGGCCCTCGCCGCGGTCGGCGCTGACCACCGCCAGCAAGTGGCGATCCGGTTCGGTGCCAAACCAGCGCAGCATGAGCTGGCTGCGCAAGGCGCGCAACTCCTCGACCTGCGCGCTTTGCGGCTGGTAAGCGGCCACCAGCTCGCGCGACAAGCCACTGTCGGCACCCAAATAGGGGTAGTCAAACTGCACCGACAAGGCAAAGCGCAAATCATCTTCGGTCATCAAGCCCAGCGCCCGCCCGGCCTCACCGAATCGGGAGCGGCTGCCCTGCTGAAAGGCCAGGATGCGCTCGACATCCGCGGCCGAGATGCGCCCGGACTCCACCAAAATCTGGCCCATGCCGCGGGCGGCGCCCTCGGCCGGACGAGAGGGCACGGTCAGCGGCTGGTGGTGCACCGAAGGGGGGGGGTGAAGGTTCATGACGAGATGCTTTGCTTAAATGAAGTGGCGATCACCAGGCTTGGGGCCTTGGCCCAGCAAGTCCACCAGCGCGCGCGGCCGGCCTTTGCCTTCTTGAAATAAAGGCAGCGCAGAGCCAGGCTGCTGGCTCATGGGGCAGCGCTCAGCGGCCATGGCCCAGGGCCAGTTGGGGGGGGCCGGACAGCAGGTCGGGAGCGTCGCGGTACTGCCCGTTTTGCCCACGCAAGCGGGCCAGCACAGGCACATCGAGCACCTCGGTCAAGTCTTCGGCCGAGCGC
The DNA here is from genome assembly GCA_947460165.1 of Comamonadaceae bacterium. Taxonomy (GTDB): domain Bacteria; phylum Pseudomonadota; class Gammaproteobacteria; order Burkholderiales; family Burkholderiaceae_C; genus Polaromonas. The sequence continues at coordinate 7,840 of CANHKH010000061.1, read as the reverse complement.
ACGCGGCGGTTGGCCAGTTCCAGCAACAAGGCCAGGCCTATGCCCAGCAGCGTGCCGCCAAAAGCGGCCACCAAGAGGTTGAGCCGCCGGCGTGGGCTGGAAGGCTCCAATGGCATGACGGCCGTGTCCAGGCGCACCACATTGGTTTGGTTGGTCAGGCTTTGCAGCCGGCTTTGTGAGGCGCTTTTGCTCACCTCTTCGTAGGCGCGCTGGGCCGCCTCCACATCGCGCCTGAAAACATTGAGCTCGTCGCGCTGCTTGTTGAGCATCATCACGCGGCCTTTTTGCGCGGCCACCGAGCCTTGCAGTTCGCGCTCGCGCTGCTGGCCCACGCGCCAGGTGGTTTCTATGGCGGTGTTGATGCGGCCGACCTCGGCATTTTGCTGAGCGCGCAAGCCGTCCAGCTCAGACTGCATGCGCTGGAGCTGGGGGTGGTTGGGGCCGAGGTTGACGCCGGCTTCGCGCACCTTGGCATCGAGGCGGCTGATGTCGGACTTCAGGCCGTTGACGACGCTGCTTTGCATGACCTCGGCCACGCTGTCGCCGCGCACGCTGCGCTTGCTTTGCGCGTCGGTGTTTTGGCCTTGTACCTGGGTGAGCTGGGACGAGATGTCGGCCAGGCGGGTGGTTTCATAGTCCAGCTTTTCATCGCCCGAGACCAGCCCGGCCTTTTGCTGGTAGTTCGACAAGCGGGACTGGGCTTCTTCCAGGCTGGCGCGCAAGGTTTTGGCTTGGCCGTCAAACCACTCGGCGTAGACCTTGGCCGGCTCGGTCTTGAGCGCCAAGTTGATGTCCAGGTAAGCCTGGGCAAAGGCGTTGGCCACCAGGGCCGCCTGCTCGGCATCAGGGCCACGGTAAACAATGTTGATGACATTGCTCTCGCGCGCGGGGCGCACGTCCAGCCCCTGTTGCAAGTGGCCCGCCATCCAGCCCACCATGGAGCCGCGGCCCTGGCTGGCTTGCTGCCAGTCCTGGCGCCATCGCGGGTCTTCGTCGAGCTGGAGGGCATGGACCACGCGCTGGGCCACGCGCTCGCCCGAGATGATGTCGACCTGGGTGGCCATGTAGCTGGGCGCCACCAGCCCCTGCATGCCGGCGGCACCCACCACCGGGTCGGGCGAGCGCACATCGACCAGCACCGAAGTGCGGGCGGTGTAGCTGCGCGGCAGCAAGAAGTTGGCCAGCAAAGCCAGCGCCATGGCAGCCAGTGCCACGGCCAGCGCCACCCGGTAGCGGGCGCGCAAGATGAGCAGGAATTGATGCAGTGTCATGGTCTGTCCTTGAGAATCAAAAAAAGCTCTCGCGCACAAAAATCACGTCGTCCGGCCGCATCAAGTCGACCAGCTGCGGCTTGGTCTCCACCACTTGGCCGTGGATGTCTTTGCGGTGCAGCACCAGTCGGTTTTGGCTGCCACGCGGCGTCGGGCCGCCCCCGGCGGCCAGCGCCTGCATCACCGTCATGCCGCGCTCCACGCGGTAGGGGCCGGGCTTTTGCGCCTCGCCGTAGATGTAGAACACCGGGGCTTTGTTGACAAACAAGGTGTCGCCAGCGGCCAGGGTGATGTCGTCTTGCGACTGCTGGGCCGCAAACAGGGCGGGGATGTCAATGACCTTGCGAAAGGCCTGGCCCCCACGGGTGCCGGTGACCACCAGCAAATCGTCGCCTGTGGGTGTGATGCCGCCGGCGGCGGCCAGCATGTCGCTGACGCGGGTGTTGAAGGTCTCCAGCGGAAAACGCCCGGGTCGGTTGACTTGGCCCAGCACCGCCACCTGGTTGCCGCGCACCTGGCGCAGCACGATGTTGACCTGCGGCTGGCGCACATAGCCGCCAGCGCGCAGGCCATCGGCGATTTTCTTTTCAGCCTCGGGCAAGGTCAGCCCGCCCAACTGCACCGCGCCTATGAGCGGGAAGCTGATGACGCCGCTTTCAGACACCCGTGCATCCAAGCTGAGGTCGGGGTTCTGGAACACCAGCACGCCAATGCTGTCGCCGGGCCCGAGGCGGTAGTCCATGCTGGCGGGCAAGCCTGCCGCGCGGACCGCCGCCCCTGCAGCCTGCCCGGACTGGGCCTGCACGACCCCAGGCGCGGCGCCCACCAGCAAGCTGAGCAGCAGGGGCAACAAGGTCAAAAAGTGAGCAAAGAAACGTGACATGGCCAGGCCTTTCAACAATGCAATGGATGAATCAGGGTTCAAAAAACGAGCAAGGCAGACAGGCCAAACACCGTGGCCTTGTAGTCCAGCCCGCCGAGCTTGGCGTTGCGCTCTTCGCGCTGCACGCTGGCGAGCAAGCGCAGCGCGCGGGCCAGCTCCCATTCCAGGCCCAGGGCCACCGCGTTCAAGCGGTCCTCACGGCCCGCCGTCAGGGCAGTGGCCGTCTGGCCTTTGTAGGTTCGCGTGCCATGCTCCCAGCGCAGGCGCACGGCGGTTTTGGCGGTGGGTTTCCACTGCGGTGCAATGAACAGCCGCAGGTCCTCGTAGTAAGTGCCAAAGTCCGATTGAAAGCTGGCCAAGTCACGCGCCAAGCCCACCGCGACGCTGCTTTTGCCGGTGGCTTGCCAAGTCGCATGGAGCCGGCCCGTCCAGCCCGAAAAATCACGCACAGGCTGGGCCTCATGCTCACGCTCTAGCCAGCCCAGCTTGCCGCCCAGTCGCACCTGGCCACTGGCTTGCCAGCCCATGTCCAGCTCGTGCTGCCGGTCCGTGAAGTGGCCCACGTTGAGCACACCCCCGGTGTACTCGCCCTGGCCCTGGCGAAAGCGGTAGGCCAAGGTGTTGCCCGAGCGCAAGTCATAGCGCGCGCCCAGCTCGGCGCCGCGCACGGTGGCGTCAGGCTCCAAGCGGCTGGCGGAGTTTTCGCTGCGCCGCTCAAACACACCGGCCAAGGCTCGCCAAGATGCGCCCAACTCGTATTCGGCGTCCAGGCCCAGGTTGTGCTCGGTGCGGCGATTGACCAAGTTGTTGCTCAGGGCGCCAAAGCGGTCACCGTATTCGCGGCGCTCGGCCATCAAGTTGCCGCGCAGTTTGGGCGTAAAAGCCCAGCGGTAAGCGCCTGTGTAGTTGAGCGCCGTGAAGTCCAGCGCCGAGTAGCGGTCGTACTTGTAATTGTCCAGACTCAGGTCGAGCTCCAGCCGCTGCAAGCTGTAGGGCTTGTTCACGCGCAGTCCCACGGTGGTGACCAAAATGTTGTCGGCCTTGGTTTGGCCCTCGGGTTCGAGAAAGACGTTGTCGTCGCGCTGCCACTGCGCGCCAGCGCGCCACTCCAGGGTGTCGGCGTCAGACAGGTCGCTGCGCGGGCCGGGCTGCATCAGCATTTGGGCCTGGGCGCCCAGGCTGAACAACATCATTGCAGCCGCTGCCGTCTGTAGGCCGCGGGGCCGGGGCTGTGTGTGTGGCATTTTGGCTCCTTCTTGTGTGTATGGAAACGGGCGGGCTGCCCTCAGCAAAACAAGCACTCAGCCGCGCTGGGCCTGAACTGGTCAGTAGGCCTGGCTGTCTTTGAAGACCAGCCTGATGGTTTTCAAGATGATCAAAAAATCCAAGCGCAGTGACCAATGGCGCAGGTAATCAAGGTCAAAGTCAATGCGCGCCTGCATCTTGTCCAGCGTGTCGGTCTCGCCGCGCTGGCCGTTGACCTGCGCCCAGCCGGTCACACCCGGCCGCACTTTGTGGCGCACCATGTAACCCTTGATGAGCTGGCGATAAAGCTCGTTGTGTTCCACCGCGTGCGGCCGGGGCCCGACCACGCTCATGCGGCCTTGCAGCACATTGAAGAACTGCGGCAATTCGTCCAAGGAGGTGCGCCGCAGCAGCGCCCCCAGCCGGGTGATGCGGGGATCGCCCCGCTTGGCCTGGGCGATGTGCGTCCCGCCGGCAGACTGCGCCATGGAGCGAAATTTGTACACCCAGATTTGCTGGCCATCGAGCCCGTAGCGACGCTGGCTGAAAAACACCGGCCCGGGTGAATCGAGCTTGATGAGCAGGGCAATGATCAGCATCACCGGCAAGACCAGCAGCAAAATCACCGACGCCAGCAGCACATCGCTCAGGCGCTTGAGCCAGCCCGCACTGCCGCGAAACGGCGTGTCACACACCGACAGGACCGTGACGCCACACACCGTGTCGCTGCGGCCCTGAATCAAATCGGTGATGAGCATGTCGGGCACAAAGTAAATGGACGCGGTGGTGTCTTTGAGCGCGTCCAACACGGCCAAAATGCGCGGCCGCGAGGCCATGGGCAGCGACAGGTAAATCAGCTGCACCCGGTGGGTCTTGACATAGGCCGACAGCTCTTGCAGCCCGCCAATGAGCGGATGGTTCAGGGTCTGGCCCGGGATCTGGCTGCGGCGCTCAGCGCTGCGGTCGTCAAAAAACCCCAGCAGCTCAATGCCGCTGTAGGACGCATCGCGCAGGCGCTCGGCCAGCGACGCACCCTGCGCGTTAAAGCCCACAATCACCGCTCTGGACAGGGGGCCCTGCCACTTGAGCAGCCGCGGTGCCGCTCGGCGCAGCAGCAGGTGTGCACCCAGCTGCGCCACAGGCGCCAGCCACAGCCAATGCAACAAAACTGGCGCAGAAAACACACCCAACAACTGCGTGCTCAAGCCCATCAGCAGCAAGAGCGCCGACCGCCAGGCCCAGCCCCAGCCCAGGTTGAACAGCAATTGGCCCGACGAGGACCGCAGCTGCGAGCTGCCCGGAAAGGCCAGCGAAAACACAATCAGCCCCAGCACCAGGTAGGCCGGGCGCAGTGCGCCCTCTTGCCACCAAGCCAGGGCCCACAGCGTGCAGACCGCCGCCAAGGGCTCCAGTGCCGCTTCAAGGCCGCCCAGCACGGGACTGCGGCCCCAAGCCAAGACCTGCGGCTGGCGGGCTTGCAGCAAGGGGGCGGCAACGTGGGGCGGGTTCATCTCGGACATGGCCAAGCCATTATTGAAAGCCGCTTGCGCTTGGGCTGTAGGACAAAAACGGCTTAACTCGACAGGCGCACACACTTCTCACACCTTGCAGCATTTGCTGACAGGGCTTGCCGGCTTGGCTGCGGCCCTGCGGCCGGGCTGCAAACAGGCGCCAGCGCTGGGCTAGAATTTGCAGCTTGTCAGGAGAGCGTCTTGCCCTTGCGAAGACCGCCGAAGGCGCAGGCCACCACAAGGTGCGCTGAACGCTCAGGCACCCAGGACTGACAGCCGCTGGGCCGCAAGGCCGGCGTTCCCAGCTGGAGAGAGGCCACCTCAGAGGTGGCCCACCGAAGGAGCAAACCCGCATCGCCGGGTGAATCTCTCAGGTAAAGAGGACAGCCGGGCAGCCCATGATGCGTCATGGTGATTCATCTGCCCTGGAGACCTGCCTCTTGTCCACCGAACTTCAACGCACGCCGCTGCACGCGCTGCACCAAGCGCTGGGCGGCCGCATGGTGGCTTTTGCCGGCTACGAGATGCCGGTCCAGTACCCGGCCGGGCTCATGGCCGAGCACCGCCACACCCGCGCATCGGCCAGCCTGTTTGACGTCTCGCACATGGGCCAGCTTTTCATCTCGGGCGCAGGCGCCAGCCTGGCGCTGGAGAGCCTGATGCCGGTGGACGTGCTGGGCCTGGGTGTGGGCCGGCAGCGCTACGGCCTGCTGCTCACCGATGAGGGCGGCATCATTGACGACCTGATGTTTTTGCGACTGACCGCACCCGCAGACGGCGACCGGATCTTCATGGTGGTCAACGGCGCCTGCAAGGGGGGCGACATCGCGCACCTAGAGGCGCGCATCGGCAGCCGCTGCCACATCGAGCCCCAACCCGAGCGCGCCCTGCTGGCACTGCAAGGCCCCAAGGCCGTGGCCGCGCTGGCGCGGCTGGCCCCCGGGGTGGACAAGCTGGTGTTCATGACCGGCGGCGAGTTCCAAGTGGCGGGCTTGAACTGCATCCTCACCCGCAGCGGCTACACCGGCGAAGACGGCTATGAAATTTCCGTGGCGGCGCAAGACGCCCAGGCCCTGGCCCGCGTCCTGCTGGCCCAGCCCGAGGTCCAACCCGCCGGCCTGGGCGCGCGCAACTCGCTGCGCCTGGAAGCCGGCCTGTGCCTGTACGGCAACGACATGGACACCAGCGCCACGCCGGTTGAAGCCAGCTTGGCCTGGGCCATTCAAAAAGTGCGGCGCACCGGTGGCGCACGCGCCGGCGGCTTTCCTGGCGCCGAGCGCATCTTGGCGCAGCTGGACCACCCCGCCGCCTTGCCGCGCCAGCGCGTGGGCTTGGTGGCGCTGGAGCGCATCCCCGTGCGTGAGCACACCGAACTGCAGGGCGCCAGCGGCCAGCGCGTGGGCGAGGTCACCAGCGGCCTGCTGGCCCCCAGCCTGAACCAGGCCGTGGCCATGGCCTATGTGCCACCGGCTCTCTCGGCCGTGGGCACGCGCCTCCAAGCCATGGTGCGCGGCAAGGCCGTGCCCATGGAAGTGGTGGCCCTGCCTTTTGTGGCGCCGCGCTACTTTCGCGGCTGACAATCCTTTCTTTCCTCCACTTTTTTGAAAGACCGCAGCATGATCAAGTACACCGAAGACCACGAATGGCTGAGCATCGAGGGCGACATCGCCACCGTGGGCATCACCTTGCATGCGCAAGACGCTTTAGGCGACGTGGTGTTTGTGGACCTGCCCGAAGTGGGCGCGAGTTTGGGCCAAAAAGACGTGGCGGGCGTGGTCGAGTCCGTCAAAGCGGCGGCTGACGTCTACATGCCCGTCAGCGGCGAGGTGCTGGAGGTCAACGAGGCCCTGCGCGCCGACCCGTCGCTGGCCAACAGCGACCCGCAAGGCGCGGGCTGGTTCTTCAAGGTCAAGCTGGCGGACGCGACGCAACTGGCGTCGCTGATGGACGAGGCGGCCTACAAGGGTTTTGCGGGGGATTGAGTTTGGTAGGTGTGGGCGCTGGCCTGCCAGCGATTTGTCTTGACCGATGGTCTTTGACACACCACCACGCACCCAGGGGCCAAGCTCCTGACCGAATCACTTTTTTCATCACGGAAAACCGCCATGCTGATGCCCTCCACCTCCCCCTTGCGCGACCTGGAAAACGCCCAGGAGTTCATTGCGCGCCACATTGGCATCACGCCCGATGACGAACAGCGCATGCTGGGCGTGATCGGCGAGGCCTCGCGCCAGGCGCTGATCGCCAACGTGGTGCCCGCCGCTATCGCGCGCCGCGTGAGCATGGCGATCCCCGAGGGCATCAGCGAAGCGCAGGCCCTGGCCGAGTTGAAAGCCATGGCCAGCCGCAATCAAATTTTCAAGAGCTACATCGGCCAGGGCTACCACGGCACGCACACGCCCACGGTGATCTTGCGCAACATCCTGGAGAACCCCGCCTGGTACACCGCCTACACGCCTTACCAGGCCGAAATCTCGCAGGGCCGCATGGAGGCGCTGGTCAACTTCCAGACCATGGTCTGCGACCTGACCGCCATGTCCATTGCCAATGCATCCATGCTGGACGAGGCCACGGCCGCGGCCGAGGCCATGACCTTGGCCAAGCGCTCGGTCAAGGCCAAGGGCCAGCGCTTCATCGTCGCCGGGGACTGCCATCCGCAGACCATCGAGGTGATACGCACCCGGGCCCAGCCCCTGGGCATCGAGGTGGTGCTGGCCCAAAGCCAGGCGCAGTGGGACAGCCTGCTGCAAGGCGATGACTACTTCGCCGTTCTGGAGCAATACCCCTCGACCACCGGCCGCCTGGGCCAGGACACGGGCGACACCGTCCAGGTGCGCGCCAAGGGCGCGGCCTACATCGTGGCGGCCGACCTGCTGGCCTTGTGCCTGCTCAAGCCGCCGGGCGAGTGGGACGGCGGCGGCGCCAAGGGC